>JBJTRH010000384.1:0-4211 GCA_046076065.1 Planctomycetaceae bacterium
GCAACGCAGGGCGGGTGAGCCCGCTCGACGACCCGGAGTTCAGGAAGCTCGTGCCGCTGTTCGTGGACTTGCTTACGCCTCCAACGGTCCCGCTTCCGGTGGTCGCTGCGTAGACGGTGCTCCCGATCGCGTAGACACCCCGGACGCTATTGCTGCCCAGGCCGTTCGACGTGGTTCTGTTGACGTAACTCGATCCGCCGTTGGTCGAGATGCTCAAGCCCCCGTTGGTCGCCACGTACACGGTGCCGCCGCTCGCGAAGACGCCGTAGGTGCTGTTGTTGCCGAGCCCGCTGGCCGTGCCGAAGGTGACGAACCGCAGCTGCTGCGCGGAGGCTGGGGCGGCGACGCACGCCGCCAAAAGGGCGAGCATCGGCAGCATGGCCCATCGCACCATGCTCCACCGCTGGCCGGGCGCAGGCGGCGCGGCGTGGTTGGCCAGGGGACGGCAACGCTCGAGGTTCATGGGCATTCCTGGTGACGACGCGCGCAGCGGAACCATGCCGCGGCAACAGCCTAGCATCGTGTCGATTGCGGCGGGGTGTTCAACCGCTCCGCCTTGAAAAGTGACGAATCAGGCACAGGCTGGGACGAATCGGCGTCGCCTGGGACGAAACGGACGCGAGCTGGGGCGAATCCGCGGTCTGCGGAAGGGACGTCCGGTCGACCGACCGCTTGGGCCGGCTGCAACCACGTGCCACACTGGGCCGGATTCACCCTGCCGCGAGCGAGCCGACATGCCGACTGCAACCGAACCGACGACCGAACGACCAGTCGCCCGCGGCCCACTGAGCTGCGTGATCGTCGAGGATCAGGGGATGTTTCTCGACATGCTCGCCGGCATGCTGGCGCTCCGCGGCGGCATCCGGATCGTGGCGCAGGCCCGCGACGTGATCACCGGGCTGCAGGCGTGCACGGCGCACCGTCCTGACCTCCTGCTCCTCGACCTCGCCCTGCCCGACGGCGACGGCCTCGAGGTGGCGCGGCAGTACGTCAAGACCGCGCCGCAGGGCCGCGTGCTCGTGGTGACCGGCCAGGCGAGCGAGTTCGTCTGTCCGGCCTGGCTCAACGACAACCTCCAGGCCGTGATCAGCAAGAACGACGCCTTCGCGTCGCTGCGGCGCGAGCTCGACGAACTCACCGGGGCCGGGGATCCGGCGGCGGCCGACGACGCCGGGCTCACGTCGCTCTCGCCTCGGGAGGCCGAGGTTTTCGGCCTGATCGGCGACGGGCTCACCTCGCGGGCGATCGCCGAGAAGCTCGGCATCTCCGAGCACACCGTGCAGACCCACCGCAAGCGGATCGCCACGAAGCTCAAGACGACGGGCGACGACGTCCTCCGGCGGGCGATCGCACACCGGACCGCGTTCTTTCCCCGTGCGCCCCGCTAGCCGCATGCTGCTTTCGCGAAGAGCGACGCGGCCCGCCGGCGGCGCGAGACTGGTTCGGCGGCTGCTGGTCGCCCTCGTGCTCCTGGCCGCCGCTCCCAGTGGTGCCGGTGGCCTCGACGCCAACCCGCCGCTCACGCCGATCACCGAGATCCGGGCGCTCGCCACCACCGACCTCGCCCGCCATCCCGAGGTGCGGGTTCGCGGGGTGGTCACCAGGGCCCGCGGGAGTTCGCTGTTCATGCAGGACGAGTCGGCGGGCATCTACGTGAATATCGCGAGGTCGCTGATTCGCGGCGTGATGCCCCGCGATGTCGCCCGGCCCGACGTGCCGCTCGGCAGTGAGATCGAGATCGTCGGCGTGGCCGATCCGGGTGGCTTCTCGCCGATCATTCTGCCGCGGTCGATTTCCGTGCTCGGGCCCGCGTCGCTGCCCGAGCCGCGGCCGCTCGACGCCGACGCCTTCTTCGAGGGGGTCAACGACAGCCAGTTCGTCGAGGTCACGGGGGTCGTGGAAGACGTGGCCGAACAGCCCGACCACTGGCGGCTCTCGCCCGATCATCACTCGCGGCCGTTCCTCGCGAGCATCGTGAAGACGGCCTTGGCCTTCGACCCGCGCGAGCTCGTCAACGCCACCGTGCGGGTGCGAGGGCCCACCTCGTCGATGTCGAACACCCGCGGCGAGTTCCTCCTGCCCTGGGTGTTCGTGGAGCGGCCCGACTGGCTCGAGGTGGTGACGCCGCAGCCGTATCCGCCGTTCGAGAGCCCGAAGCTGCCGCTCGAGCAGCTGGCGCGGTTTCACACCACACCCCGGAGCGGCGGCATGGTGCGGACCGAGGGGACGGTGAGCCACGTGGTGAAGGACGAACAGGCCGGCCGCGAGATCTACCTGCAGGATGGGGCCAGCGGGCTGCGGGTGACGACCCGCTCCACCCAGGGTGTGGAGGTGGGCGACCGCCTCGAGGTGGCCGGGTTCGTGCGTCGTGACGGTCATGTGGCCGGCCTCGCCCACGGCGTCGTTCGCAGACTGGCCCCGGGGCCTTCGCCCGAACCGTTTCTCGTGACGCCGGAACGCATCGAGGCGTTCAACATGGAGGCAGTCAAAGCGTCGGTGAATGCCACGCCCGGCGACTACCACGGCTGCCTGGTGCGGTTTCCCGCGCGGCTGGTCGACTTCCAGGCCGAGAAACGCTGGGGCACGCTCGTGCTCTCCACCGGCAGCACGAGCGTGTCTGCCGAGGTGACCACCGAGGCATTCGACCGCATCCGGGACGTGCCGAGCGGCTCGGAGGTGCAGGTGACCGGCATCGCCCTGATGGACTGGGACCTCGATCCGCTCGACTGGCCGCGGCGGTCGCCGCGGCATCTCTCGCTGATCCTGCGCTCGGCCGACGACGTGGTGGTGCTGCGGCGGCCCTCGCCCTGGACGTCCCGCCGCCTCGCGACCCTGCTCGGCGCCGCGATGGCGGCCCTCGCGGTGACCGGCGCCTGGGCCTGGTCGCAGCGGCGGCGGCGGGAGGAACTCGAGGGGCTCGTGCAGGACCGCACCCGCGAGCTCACCCTGGCGCGGCAGCGCGAGCAGGCGATCGAGGAGGAGGCTCGGCAGACGCTCCAGAAGAAGCTCCGGGCGAGCCTCGCCGCCTCGGCGGTGGCCCACGAGATCAATCAGCCGCTCTCGCGGATCCTGCTCACCAGCCGGCTCGAACTCGACGGCGCCGGCGACGGCCGAGAGGCGCTCCGCCGGATCGTGGACGATGCCGACCGCGTGGTGACCACGATCGAGAAGATGAAGGTGCTCCTCCGCAACGTGGAGACGCAGCACAAGGACGTCGATCTCGTGCAGGTGGTGCGTAGCAGCCTGTTTCAGGTGAAGGCCGCTGCCGCGACCGGCGGCGTGGCAATCCGCCCGGCGATCGCGGCGGGTGACTGCCCGATCCGCGGCGACGCGGTGCAGCTGCAGCTGGCGATCGCGAATCTCGTCCGCAACGCGGTGGAGGCGATCGTGGCTGCGAACAGCACGCCCCGTGAGGTTGAGGTGAAGGTGGCCCGGACGGCAGAGGGCGCGGTGCTCACGGTCGGCGACAGCGGGCCGGGCTGGCCGGGCGGCAGCATCGACGACGCACTCGCGGCGTCGACGAAGCCGCAGGGCACCGGCGTGGGGCTGTTCGTGGTCCGCACGGCGGTGGAGAACCACGGCGGCACGCTGACGGTGGGCCGCTCGCCGCTCGGCGGTGCGGAGTTTCGGATCGTGCTGCCGGTCGCAGGGAATGCGGGGGGCGTTCGGCGGACGGTGGCCGATGGATAGACTCGCGAGCGTCTGAAACGCCAGCATGACGCGAGACCATATGACCACCTCCGCAGCCGCCACCGGCACGCTCAGAATCGGCGACCAGTGGAACGCGATCACGATCATCGCCCACTCGCAGACGCACCCGCTCAAGGCGATCTGCGAGTTCACTGAAAACGCCATCGACGCCGGCGCCACGCACGTGCGGATCACCCGCCGCCGCTCCGCGGGCAAGACGTACCTGGAGGTGGCCGACGACGGCCGCGGCGTGGCGGTCGATGCCGAGGGCGAGCCCGACTTCGAACGGATCGCCACGCACCTCTGCGACTCGATGAAGCGGCACCTCGACGCCGCCCAGCGGCGCGGCGTGCATGGTGAGTTTGGCATCGGGCTGCTCTCCTTCTGGAGCCTCGGTGAGGAACTGCGGATGGTGTCGGGCGGGCCGGCAGGCCTGCGGGAGCTGCGGCTCGTCCGCGGCGAGCGGCGCTACGAGATCCGCCCGGTCCGCAGCCGGATGGTGACCGGCGGCACGCGGGTGG
>JBJTRH010000385.1:0-6949 GCA_046076065.1 Planctomycetaceae bacterium
ACGACAAGCTCGGGCCGGTGATGGAGCTCACCGGCGCCCGCCGCGGCCAGCTCAAGCACATGGGCTCGCGGGGCGAGTTCGCCCACACCACCTTCTCGATCCCGGCCCGCGGACTGATCGGGCTGCGCACCCGCGTGCTGAATGCCACGCAGGGCACGGCGATCATGCACCACCGCTTCGAGAAGTGGGCGCCGCTCGAGGCCGAGGTTCCCGGCCGCGCCAACGGCGTGCTCGTGTCGATGGTGCCGGGACGGGCCGTGGCCTTCGGGCTCGACGGCCTGCAGGAGCGGGCCGATCTCTTCATCGAGCCGGGCGACGACGTGTACGAGGGGATGATCTGCGGCGAGAACGCCCGCGCCGAAGACATGACGGTGAACCCCACGAAGGAAAAGAAGCTCACGAACATGCGGGCCAGCGGCAGCGACCGCAACATCCTCCTCAAGCCGCCGCGACGGATGTCGCTCGAGGAGGCGCTCGAGTACATCGAGGAAGACGAGCTCGTGGAGGTCACGCCCGCGGTGATCCGTCTGCGGAAGATCCTGCTCTCCGAGCACGAGCGGCGGAAGCAGTCGCGGTCCGCCAAGGGCTGAACCGCCCACCTCTGGGGCAAAAGCGAGTTGGCGAAACACCGCCGATTCGTCCCTGATTTTGCCCGTTTCGTCCCATCGGCCGCCGATTCGTCCCACGGCGCGCCCGATTCGTCACTTTTCATTCGGCCATGCTTGGCTGTTTGGAATATTCGCTTATAACTCGTGCGCCTGTGGGGCACGGTGGAGCGAATGCACGGCTTCACGACTCTGCAACAACTGGCGGTTTTCCGTGGAGGTCATCATGGTCACCCCTCATCGCAACTCGACTGCCGCGCGGCATCGCAGCATCTTGCCCGCAGGCTTCACGGCCTTCGCATCCGTGGTCATGTTGGCCTTGTGCGCGACGAATGCACACGCCCAGATCGGTCTCTACGAGTTGGCCCGGTTCGACCTCAGCCTCACAGCCAACCCCAGCGGTGGCGCGTTCATAGGCGGCAACCCCGTGGCTGTTGGCTACAACGGATCGAAGCTCTACGTCGCGGGCCTCAACTCGGGAACGACCACGGCCAATGTCTCGATCGTGGAAATCACCAATGCATCGGCTACCGGCCTCAATATCACCCCGACATACTCGACCCCGTTCGGTTCACTCTCCACTGTCGGATCCGCGAGTCGCGGGTACACCGGCCTCGCCATGAACGGCAGCAGACTCGCGGCGGGCTACGACTCCGGTACCAACACTCCGACGGCGTTCCAGATGTTCGACGCAGTGACCAACTCGTTCGTATGGAGCCTCGCCAACTCGGGCACCAACACCGCCAACATCGGTACGACCCGAGGCTACGGCGGGCCCGACTTTGATCCCGGCTACTTGGGCGTCTCAGGATCAGGCGGCGGTCTCGCGTGGGTGACCCAGGGCCAAGGACGCCGGTTTCTGAACGACCTCGTCACCGGGACGGCGATCTACACGACCACGGCCAACGTGCCGGCGGGCGCAGCCCAAGGAATGATCATCAACACGAACCCCGTCTCCACGACGTGGCGTGACATCGCCTTTGATCCGGCGACTGGAAACATGTACACGCGAGTCAACAATGATGTCTCTCGCACCAACCGCACGGGATCGAACACGAACGTGTCGCTGACCGGGACCGCAGGGCAATCCACGCTGATCGTGAACCTCACCGATGCGAACCAGGTTGGCAGCAATCTCGGCTACATGAACTCGATCGTCTCGAGCACGTCCGGCAGCTTCAGCAATGCCTACGCAGGCGATGCGCTGATCTTCAATGACCGATCGCTCGCCGGCACCCAGAACTGGACCGACGTCATCAAGATTGCAACGACGTCCGGCACTACGATCGCACCCTCCTGGACGTTCCTGACCGGAACCACACCCACTGGCGGCACGATCTATGACTTCGAGTGGGATTCGGCTTCGCAAACGCTCGCCGTGGTCGACTACACAAACCGCAACGTGTCGATCTTCTCGACAGCCGTCCCTGAGCCGACCACCACGCTGGCCGTAGGCATCTGCACCGTCGGCCTGGCGGTGATGACGCTCCGCAGACGGGGCACGTAGTAGTAGCCTTTCACCCTTGGGAACGAGCGCCATGAGTGTTTCCGTAGCCGTACATCGGGGTCGAGTGATCTGCCATGCGGTCGCATGCTGTGCATTGGCCCTCGCCGCCGCAGGCGGGTCGGCCCGGGCACAGTCGATCTCGATGCAACCGCTCACCTCGTTCGGCAGCAACGGTTGGCTTTCGGGCACGTCCTTCGGCGCGGCGGGAACCAACGGCAGCATCCGCTCCATCGCCTTCAATGCGGCCACAGGCAACGTGATCGTCGCCAACGGGTCCGCCCTGCAGGTCGTCAACGGGACCACGGGCGCGATCGGGGCCACCCTCAATGCCACGGGCATCACGGGCGGATCACGGGCACTCAGTGCCGTGACGGTGACGACCGACGGCGTGATCTACGGCGCCAACCTCACGACGTCGTCCACGTCATCGGCCTTCAAGATTTACCGCTGGGCCAACGAGTCAGCGGTGCCGACCACGTTCTACAGCGGGAATGCCGGCTATTCGCTCGGCGTGCGGGCGGGCGATTCGCTGACCTCGGTGGGTGCCGACGCCACCGGGATGCTGGCGTTCGGAACCGGAACGGCCACGGGCGCACCCGTGCCGACCAACTACTACAGCCTCCTGACCACCAACGGCGGCGTGGCGGGCACGGTCTTCGCCATGACCGGCACCGGGGCGGCCAATCTCTCGTTCCGCACCGGCCTGGCGTTCATCGACGAAGACACGGTGCTCGGCCTCGGCGCCGGCAGCACGACCAACAACGCCCTCGTCAGCGGTTTTTCGGGATCGTGGACGTTCGACGGCCTGCGAACCATCCGGAATGTCAACGAGCGGTCGATGATGGCCGCCGCGACCATCTTCGGCACGCCGATGTTGGCCACCGTGCAGTTCGGCGGCAATGGCGGCACGCTGCTCACCAGCACCAACGCCGTCCGGCTCTACGATCTCACCAACGTCGCCACATCCGGGCTTGGCACGCCGCTCGCGAGCGGCAACATCGCCGTGGGTGCGGTGACCAACGGCAACGGCAACGTGGGCGTCGCCTTCGGCACGGTAAGCAGCAATCCGGTGGTGTTCGCGATGAACGCCAACAACGGCATCCAGGCCTTCCAGATCGTGCCCGAGCCGACCACCACGCTGGCCGTGGGCATCTGCACCGTCGGCCTCGCGGTGATGACGCTTCGCCGCCGCCACGATCACAATCAGTAGGCCGCCGTCAGCCGACGGTGCCGCCGAGGTCCTTGCCGCCGGAGCGTCTGCGGGTGACCGTGCGCGACGGCAGTTCGCCGAAATGGCGGCGATACTCGTCGGCAAACCTGCCGCAGTGGGCGTAGCCGACGGCAGCCGCCACGTCGGCGACCGTGACGCCCTGCGTGGGCCCGACGAGCATCGCGCGGGCACGGTCCAGCCGCACCCGCCGGAGGTAGGCGAGCGGCGTGCAGCCGGTCCGCAGAAAGGCTCGCTCGACCGTTCGCTGTGAAACGCCGGCCCGGCTCGCGAGTTCGGAGACGCGAACCCGGCGGTGGGCATGGCCCGCGAGCCAGCGCTTGAGCGCCCCGACGTCGCAGCCGTCACCCTCCCCGAGGTGCATCGCGGCATCGACGAGAACAGCCGCGAACTCGTGCTCGAACTGACGAATCGCATCGGGGAGCCGCGCGAGGCGGTCGCGAGCGGAGAAGCGCTGCAGTGCGACGAGGGCACGGCTGCGATCGGCGGCCTTGGCGAGCCTGACGGCCAGGCGGCCGAGCGACGTTGCCGCCGGCGGCGGGATCGACGCATGACGGGGCAGCATCCGTGCCGGTCCGGCGACGGCGGCCATGACCTTGGCGGGGATGTCGATCACCAGGCCCCGAAGCGGAGAGGGCTCGAAGACGAAGGTCCGCGCCGGCCCCCGCAGGAGAGGCCGCCCCGGCGAAGCGGTCAGTTCGACACCGTCGGCGACGATCTGGATGTCGCCCTCGAGCGGCAGGTACACGGCGTATTCCGTGGCCGGAGCCGCCGAGATCACCCGGATCCGGCTTGTGCAATCCACGTACGTGACCGCCGCCTGACCGAGCAGCGCACGATTCATCACCACGGAATACGCCTCCGGCCCGAGCACGGTGCTCGTGTGCTTCGGCCAGAACCGGGCCGTGGCCTCCCGCGCCGCGGCGAGCGTGCGGGTCGCGAGCGCGGGATACCGGATGAGCAGGGGCTTCGCGGGGCGGGGCATGCCCGGATTCTCACCCGAGACGGGGCTCGCCCCAAGGGCCGCCGGGGAGGACCTCTCCGCATGCCGCGGTGAATCGCTCCACCCCCCGGCGTGATTCGCTCCACCGCCCCCCGGGCGTGGCGCACATCGCACCACGGCCGACGACCGTCCCGCAGGGGACGACGTTTCGAAAACTGCGGGATCCTGCGACGCTCGCGGCCGGTGCGTCCGATCGGCGTGTCGTTTTTCGGATAGTGGCACGCCGGTTGCACCTCGAAGGAGTGTCCGACCGCATTCAGGCCGTCTCGTCTCCCGAGGGTTCCCGCCATGTCCGCCACGCATCTCCGCCCCCGTCCGCCCCACGTGCTTTCCATCGCGCCCCGCGCGTTTGCCGCTGCATTCGTCGCCGCCATCGCCTGGTCCGCCGTGTTTTCGACGGACAGCCTCGCGGCGATCGTCTACTTCCCGGTCAGTTCCGGGGGATCGATCTCCCAGCCGGGCACGGGGCAGCAGCCGGTGTTGGTTGCGTTCGGCAGCATCAACCTCGGCACCGGAACGTTCACCGTCGGGAGCACGTTCGGTGGTGGCAATGCCCCGAGTTTCGGCGTGGGCCTGAATCCGCCCGAAGCGCCGTCGGCGCAGCAGTTCTTCACGCAGTCCAACAACAGCATCGCCTGGCTGGTCCCGGCGGGCACGGTCTCGCTGCTCACGGCCGGCGGCACGGTGGGCGCCGGCACGTACAGCGGCCAGGATCCGTTCTTCGGCGCCGACTGGAGGGCAGGTGTGGCGCCCGGCTATGCGGGGCTTCAGATGACGTCCGGCAGCGATACCTACTACGGTTGGGCGAGCATCTCGTACACCGTCGGCAGCCCCGATCAGGTGACGGTCAACGCCTTCGCGTTCGAGAACCAGCCCAACACGCCGATCACCGTGGCGGCCGTGCCCGAGCCCACCACCACCCTGGCCGTGGGCTTTTGCACCGTCGGCCTGGCGGCCATCATGCTCCGCCGCCGCACGAATCAAAACTCGTAGGCCACGCCCGGCGTCACGAGTTCCACGTTGCGGAGTCCGAGCGCGGCCAGTTCGGCTGCGATCTCGGCGGCGTATCGCACCTTCCGGTGGACCACGATCCAGCGGACGTCGCGGCCGAGCTTCCCGATCTCGGCAGCGAACGTCGCCGGGCAGTGGTGGCCCGTCGTCGTCGCGAGGTCGGCGTGCCGGTTCGGGAAGCTCACCTCGAGAAACACCGCGTCGAGCCGCGGGGCCGCCGCGAGGTGGCTCCAGAGCACGTCGGTTGGACCGGTGTCCGACGGGAAGGCCACCGCCGAGCGGCCGTCGTCCACGAGAAACCCGAGCGTGTCGACGCAGTGCGACACGGGCACCGGGGTGACGGTGAGGCCGGCCCGCCGCACCGGCTCGAGCACGGTCAGCGGCGTGCCGGACACGAAGCGGTCGGCCCCGGTCGAGAGCGCGAAGAAGTCGGGCCACACGCGGCCGTTGAACACGTCGCGGTGGATGAAGTCGAGCACGTCCTCCAGCCCGAGCAACTCCACGCAGTCGGGCCCCGGATGGTAGACGTTCTCGAGAAAGATCGGCAGCGACGCGATGTGATCGATGTGCTCGTGCGTCAGGAACACGTGCCGGATCCGCTCCTGCTTCGCCAGGTCGGCGAGCAGCCCGAGCGAACCCGCGTCGATCGCCACCGCGTCGTTCACCACGAACGACACGAGGAACTGTGCCTCCGTCGCAGGAATGCTCGAGCCCAGCAGTTCCACCCTCATGCCGCCCTCCTAGGTCGCGAAGAAGTCGCGAATCTTGCGGAAGATGTCCTGGACCTCGGGCGTCGCCCGCTCCACGCCGGCGATCGCCTGCGTCCGCTCCGCGAGCCTGAGACGGAGCGACTGGCCGAGCTCTTCGACAAGCTCCGGGTGGGCCTCGAGGATCGCCCGAAACGCCTCCTTCCCGACCTCCAGCAGGCGGGTCTCGACGAGCGTGGTCACCGTCGCCACCCGCGGCGTGCCGGTCATCAGCGACATCTCGCCGAAGTAGTCGCCGGGCCCGAGCACGGCCAGCCTTGCGGCTGCGGCGTCTCCCTCGCGGGCCGTCACCTCGACGCTGCCCGTCATGATCACGAACATGCTGGCGCCCGGCTCACCCTGCCTGATGACCTGATCGCCTGCCGCATACGCACGATCGACGCTGTCGGTGGCGAGCGTCCGCACGAGATCGGGCCCCAGGGGCTCGAGCAGCCCGACGCACGCCAGGCAGGCGGCCCGGCGGTCGACCGCGGCGTCGGGCGGCTCGATCGCCGGCGGCGGCAGCTCCGTGAGCCGCACGGCATGGGTGGCCACCGGAAGCTCGATCCCGTGCCGGGCGAGGGCATACCAGATCCGGTCGCGGGCCATGCCGTCGACGCGGTCGCGCTTGTCGAACTCCGTCGTGAACAGCCGCACCCAGTGCTCGACGCCGCGTTCGGTGAACGCGTTGGTGACCACCGACGGGGCCGGCTGCTCGAGCACGCCGAAGCTGCCCTTCAACGCCTCCACGATCAGGGCCTGCACCCGCTGCGGGGGCACGTCGTAGGGCGTGACCACGAACAGCGACCGCCGCGACCAGGGGTCGGGCTTGGTGAAGTTGCGGATCGA
>JBJTRH010000386.1:0-3684 GCA_046076065.1 Planctomycetaceae bacterium
AAGGGGAGCGAGGTGGCTTCCGCGGCGGCGATCCGGCCGCGTTCGTCGATCGCATGTTCGAGTACGACGCCGACAAGGACGGCAAACTGAGCCGCGAGGAACTTTCCGCCATGCGGGGCCTCGGCGGCCGTGAGGGCGGCGGCGGTCGCGAGGCCGGTGGCGCGGGGCGGCGTCCGCCGGTGGAGGAGTGATGCTGCGTGCGCTGACTCGTCGGTCGTCCGGTGGCTGTCTCGCCTCGGTCGTGGTGGCGTGCCTGCTCGGGCCGGCGGCCCAAGCCGGTGACTGGCCACGGTTCCGCGGACCGAACGGCAGCGGCGTGGCCGGAGACGACGCCGCCACGCCCGTCCAGTTCGGCCCCGACCGCAATCTCGCCTGGAAGGTGAAACTTCCGGGCGATGGCGTTTCGTCGCCGATCGTGGTGGGGGATCGCGTGATCGTCACCACGTACTCGGGATACGGTGCCGGCGGTGGCAACCAGCTCGATCTCGTCCGGCACCTCGTCTGCCTCGACCGGCGGACGGGCGCGACGCTCTGGTCGCGGCCGATCGAGGCGGTTCTGCCCGAGGATCCTTACACGGGCATGGGCGTGCCGTCGCACGGCTACGCCTCGCACACCCCGGCGTCGGACGGCCGACGGATCTACGCGTTCTTCGGCAAGTCGGGCGTGCATGCCTTCGATCTCGATGGCACGCCCCTCTGGCAGCGGTCGGTGGGCACCGACTCCGATCCCCGCCGCTGGGGCTCGGCCTCGAGCCCGATCGTGGTCGGCGACGTCGTGGTGGTGACGGCCGGGCCCGAGCGGCGGGCGATCGTCGGACTCGACACGACGACGGGCGAGGAGCGGTGGTCGGCCCCAGCCGACTCGCTCGGCAGCGTGTGGGGCACGCCAGCCACCGCGGTGATCGATAAGACACGGACCGACGTGGTGATCGGGGCGCCCGGCGAGTTCTGGGGCCTGAACCCGGCCACCGGGAAGATCCGCTGGTACTCGGCCGGCGTCGGCGACGACGGCTTCAACACCAGCGTGGTCGTCGCCGAAGGGATCGCCTACGCGATCGAGGGCCGCAGTGGCGGATCGGTGGCCGTGCGGGCCGGCGGCAAGGGGGACGTGGCGGCGACGAACACCCTCTGGAGCGGCCGCGACGCCAATCGGTTCGGCACGCCGGTCGTCTACGGGGGACGAATCTACGTGGTGTCCAACGGCGTGATGTCCTGCCTCGACGCAACGACCGGCACGCGGCTCTACCAGTCGCGGCTCGGCGGCGGCGAGGGGGGCGGTGGCCGCCGCGGCGGCAGCGACTACTCGTCGCCGGTGGCCGCCGACGGCAAGATCTACTACGTGACCGGGAGAGGCGAAGTGCACGTGAGCGCCGCGGGCGACACGTTCGAGTCGCTGGCCGTGAACCACGTCGGCGAGGAGGGCGAGTCGTTCGCGGCCACGCCGGCGATCGCCGACGGGGCGATCTTCATCCGTTCGAACCGCCACCTCGCCTGCTTCCGGCAGGCGGGTGACTGATGCAAGGAGTGTTGATGACGATCCCGAAGCGGCTCCGCGCCGTGTCGTTGGCCGCCCTGTTCGTCGGCGGCGCGGCATGCGCTGCGCCGGCGGCCCCCGTGACGTTCCTGCATGACGCCGTGCTGGGGACGTCGCTGGAACTCGTCCTCGAGGCGGCCGACGGCTCCGCCGCGGCCGCGGCGGAGACGGCCGTGCTCGCCGAGATCGACCGGCTGGCCGGCGTGTGCAGCGACTACGATCCGACCAGCGAGGTGAGCCGGTGGCTGGCCGGAGCGGGCGGGCGGCCGGTGAGCGACGATCTCGCGGCGATCCTGCGTGCCTGCGACCGCTGGCGGGAGGCGAGCGGCGGGGCGTTTCATCCGGGCGTCGCCGCCGCGACCCGGCGCTGGCGGGAGGCTGAACGCACCGGCACCCTTCCCGATGACGCCGTCCTCGACTCGATCGCCAGAGACCTGCGGAGCCCGCCGTGGTCGTGGGAGGGCACGGCCGTCCATGCCGCGTCGCCCACCATCACGCTCGACGGGCTCGCGAAGGGATTGATCGTCGATGCCGCCTGCACCGCCGCGCTCGGGGTGGAGGGGGTGTCGGGCGTCGTCGTCAACATCGGCGGCGACCTCGCGGTGCGCGGACGGATGGAACGGGATGTCGTGGTGGCCGCACCGGTCCCGGGCACGATGCCGGACGGCGTGCTGGATCGTATGGCGGTGGCCGATCGCGCCGTCGCCACCAGCGGCGACGCCTTCCGCGGCTTCGCGGTCGCGGGCCGCCGTCACTCCCACGTGATCGACCCCCGGTCGGCGCGGCCGGCCGACCAGGTGCGGTCCGCCACGGTCATCGCCCCGGCCGCGGCCGATGCCGACGCCCTGGCGACGATCTGCTGCGTGCTCTCGCCGACGGAGGCGATGTCGCTGGTCGACGGCCTGAGCGGGGCCTCGTGCCTGATCCTCGACCGCGACGGTGCGGTGCATGCCTCGCGCGGCTGGCCGGGCGAGCGGCACGGGCCAAGGGGCACCGTGGCGACCGGCGTGGCGTTCGCAGCCGACAAGGTTGCGGCGGACGGTGCGGCCAGGGCGTTCGAACTGGTGCTCGACCTCGAGATCAACCGGCCGGCCGGCGGCAGCCGCTACCGGAGGCCCTACGTGGCGGCCTGGGTCGAGGACAAGGACGGCTTTCCGGTGAAGACCCTCCTCCTCTGGGTGCAGCGCGACGGCCAGCGGTGGCTGCCCGACCTGAAGCGGTGGTATCGGGCCGACCGGCTCCGGAAGCTCGCCGAGGCGACCGACCTCGTGGCCACCATCTCCGAGGCGACCCGCCAGCCGGGGACGCATTCGGTGTCGTGGGACGGCCGGGACAATGCCGGCGTGCCGCTGCCGCCGGGCGACTACACGGTGTGCCTGGAGGCGGCTCGCGAGCACGGCACGCACCAGTTCGACCGGCGGACGGTCACGCTCGGCAACGCGCCGTTTCGCGAGGCTTTCGACGGCAACGACGAGATCAAGTCGGCCACGCTCGACTACCGGGCGGTCGAGGCGGGACGGTGACCGGGCCATCCGCATGAGCCGCTCCTCTCCGGGCCGTTCGCACGACCGCCTCCGGCATGCATCGCGGATGCTCGCCGCGGTCTCCCGCTGGCTCCACATCTACCTCTCGATGGTCGCGTTCGCGACCATGCTCCTGTTCAGCGTCACGGGGCTGACGCTCAACCACCCCGACTGGTTCGGCGCCGGCGAGGCGGTGACCGAGGACGCGACGGGGGGCATCGATCCGGCGCTGCTCGGCGATCCGGAGGCCGATCCCGACGGGCTGCGGATCGACCACGAGGCGGTGGCCGCGGCGATCCGCGGAAGCCATCGCATCACCGGCGGCCTCGCCGACCGGCGGGCCGACGACCGGGAGTGCACGCTCACCTGGAAGGGGCCGGGCTGCGCGGCCGACGCCGTGATCGACCGACGGACCGGCCGCTACACGCTCGCGGTCACGCGGCACGGACTCGTGGCGATCCTCAACGACCTTCACAAGGGCCGTGACACCGGCGCGGCATGGTCGATCGTGATCGACGTCACGGCGATCCTCCTCGTGCTGGTGGCGATCAGCGGGTTCGTGCTGATCTTCTTCATCCGACGTCGGCGGGTGGCTGGGCTCGCCGCCTCCCTGGTGGGCACGCTGCT
>JBJTRH010000387.1:0-23249 GCA_046076065.1 Planctomycetaceae bacterium
GTGCCGCTCCTCGAGCATCGCCGGCGCCGCGGACAGGCCGTGGCGGACGTTGTCGCCGTCGAGCACGAACGTGCGGCAGCCCCGCTCGTGCAGGAGCCGGTCGACCGCGTTGGCCAGCGTGCTCTTGCCGCAGCCGGAGAGCCCCGTGAACCAGAGCACGCAGCCCTTGTGCCCCGCCGCCCGCTCGCGATCCTCGCGGCTCACCGCGTGGGCGTGCCAGCGCACGTCCACCACCTCGCCAGGCCGCTTCTCCGTCGACATCCCCTGCTCCTCCTTCACGACCACGAGGCTCTCACCAGGCATCGAGCCGCACCGTGCACTCGATGCGCTCGGGCTCGTCGTCGGCCCTGCCGCCGCGCCGGGCCACGACCACCTGCACCGCCTCGCCGGGCACATGCTCCTCGAGCCGCGTCGTGAGCTCATCGAAACTCGCGACGGCGACGCCCGCGATCGACTGCACGACGTCGCCGCTCCGCAGCCCCGCCTGGTCGGCGGCCGAGCCCGGCTCCACCGTGCGGATCTCGCACGGCCCCGCGGCCCCCACGGAGGCGATCCCGAGCCTGCCTCCCCGGCGGACGTCGATGCGGGCGTCGGGAAGCCTGCCGGTGAGCGCACGGGCCTCGGCGGGGCCGGCGCCGGTGCCGAACAGGTCGATCCGCTGCACGCCCGGAAGGCCGCCGAGCACGTCGAGCATGCCGGCATCGACGGGCACGCCGCGCACGCTCACGCCCACGAGCCCCCGCAGCCGGGACAGTTCACGGAAATCGTTCGGATCACCGCGCCAGGCGGCGTCGAGGTCGACATCGAGCCCACCGCCGTCGACCGCGGCCCGCTCCCGCACGACGGCACCGAGCGACTCGAGACGGCCACGGGCCGCATCGGTGACGGCGAGCATGTGGAAGGTGAGGGCATCGGCGGCCAGCGATGCCACGGTCCCCTGGCCGTCGGCGGCCAGCGACCGCAGGCACTGCTCGGCGGCGGTGCCCTCGGTGGTCGTGAGAATCTGGGTCACGACCTCAATCCCGCGGGACGCCACTTCCAGATCACCGGCACGGATCGCCCGCTCGACGGCGGGCAGAACGGCGGTTCCGCTGGCCACGAGACTGCGGGCGGCGGCCTCGCGCCTGGCATACTGCGGGGCGGCGAGCTGGGCGACCCACGCGTCGACATCGGCTGCGACGCATGCCCGACCGCCTCCGACCAGGACGACGCCCGCCGCGAGCGCGAGGGTGCGGCGTGGCGGGCGGGCGAACTGGATCATGAATCCTCCGGTCGTGACGAATATAGCAACCACCGGACGCCGGCCGTGGCGGGGGTAGGATTGGGGTAGGAATCACCATTCGCCCATGACCCTGCCCATCACCTTGCCTCCGCGTCCGTGCCCGCCGCTGCCGACGTCGCGCAGCGAGATGGAGGCCCGCGGCTGGGATGCGGTCGACGTCGTGCTCGTCAGCGGCGACGCCTACGTCGATCACCCCAGCTTCGCCAACGGCCTGATCGCCCGGCTCCTCGAGGCGGCCGGGTTCCGCGTGGCGGTGCTCGCGCAGCCCGACTGGGCCACCTGCGAGTCCTGGCGGCAGTTCGGCCGGCCGCGGCTCTTCTTCGGCGTGTCGGCCGGCAACATGGACTCGATGATCAACCACTACACCGCCAACCGGAAGGTACGAAACGACGACGCCTACTCCCCGAACGGCGAGATCGGCCGGCGGCCCGACCGGGCGACGCTCGCCTACTGCCAGCGGTCGCGGGAGGCGTTTCCGGGAGTGCCGGTGGTGGCCGGCGGCGTGGAGGCGAGCCTGCGGCGGATCGCCCACTACGACTACTGGAGCGACACGGTCCGCCGCTCGATCCTCATGGATTCGAAGGCCGACCTCGTCGTGTTCGGCATGGGAGAGCGGACCGTGCTCGAACTCGCCCGGGGACTCGCTGCCGGCCGCTCCGTGAAAGACCTGCGGGATCTCCGCGGCGTGGCCTACCGGCTCGGCGCCAGCGAGCCTCCACCGGCCGGCACCGACACGCTCGAACTGCCCGCCTTCGAGTCGGTGGCGTCCGACCCGCTGGCCTTCTGCGACATGACGCGGATCTCACACCTCGAGACGAATCCGCACAACGCCCGGCGACTCGTGCAGCGGCACGGCCGCGAGGCGGTGGTCGTCAATCCGCCGGCGCTGCCGCTCGAGCAGCACGAGATGGACCAGGTCTACGGACTGCCCTTCACGCGGCGGCCGCACCCTTCGTATGGGGCCGCGCGGATCCCGGCGTTCGAGGTCGTGGAGACAAGCGTGCAGATCATGCGGGGCTGCTTCGGCGGCTGCACGTTCTGCTCGATCACGGCCCACGAAGGGCGGATCATCCAGAGCCGCTCGCCCGAGTCGGTGATCACGGAGATCAAGCTGCTCGCCTCGCAGCCGGGCTTCAAGGGCACGGTGTCGGACATCGGCGGCCCGACGGCCAACATGTACCAGATGCGGTGCACGCGGCCGGAAGTGGAGGCGAAGTGCCGCCGGCTGTCATGCGTGCATCCCACGGTCTGCAAGCTGCTGGGCACGGACCACGGGCCGCTCAAGGATCTCATGCGGCAGGCCCGCACGGTCGAGGGCGTGAAGCGGGTGCTCGTCGCCAGCGGCGTGCGGATGGATCTCGCCCGCCGCGATCCCGAGTATCTCGAGGAGCTCGCAGCCCATCACGTGGGGGGGCACCTCAAGGTGGCGCCGGAGCACACCGATCCCGATGTGCTCGACCTGATGAAGAAGCCCTCGGCCGACGACTTCGTCGAGTTCGACAAGGCCTTCCAGGCAGCCAGCCGCCGGGTGGGCAAGAAGCAGTTCACGGTGCCCTACTTCATCGCCAGCCATCCGGGCAGCGGCATCGAGCAGATGATCGAACTGGCGGTGTTCCTCAAGCGCAACGGCTACAAGCCCGACCAGGTGCAGGACTTCATCCCCAGCCCGTTCGACATTGCCGCCTGCATGTACCACACCGGGCTCGACCCGATGACGCGGAAGCCGGTGACGGTGACCAAGGGGCTCCGCGACCGGCGGATGCAGCGGGCGCTGCTCCAGTTCTTCAAGCCGGCGAACTACTTCGAGGTGCGGCGCGCCCTCGAGCAGGCCGGCCGCCACGACCTGATCGGCTCCGGCTGCGACTGCCTGATCCCGGCGCGGCCGCCGAAGGAGGCGCTCGACCACAAGCGGTCGGAAGCGACGCGGGCCTTCACCGAGCAGACCTCGGGCGATCACATTCGAGGCGGCCCTGCCACGGGCCGCGAGGGGCGAGGCGGCCCCGCCACGGACCGCGACCGGCGAGGCGGCCCCGCCACGGGCCGCGGAGGGCCAAGCCCCCCGCCGCGGAAGCAGGGCCGCCGCCGAAAAAGCGTCGGCTACCGCCCCAAACGGCCGGGTCAGACCGACCGATGATCAAGTATCTCGGTTCCAAGCGGCGGCTCCTCGATCTGATCGGCGACACGATCGGCCGGGTGGCTCCGGGGCCGACGGTGCTCGACCTGTTCAGCGGCACGTCGCGGGTGGGGCACGCGCTAAAGCGCCGCGGGTTCCGCGTGGTCGCAAACGACCACAACGCCTATGCGCAGGTGCTGGCCCGCTGCTACGTGGAGGCCGACCGCGACGCCGTCGAGCGCGCCGCCCGGCTGCTGATCGACGAGTTCAACCGCCTGCCCGGCAGGCCGGGCTACGTCACGGAAACCTTCTGCGAACGGTCGCGATTCTTCCAGCCGAAAAATGGAGGGCGGATCGACGCGATCCGCGAGGCGATCGCAGCCAAGGGCCTGCCGCCCGATCTCGAGTCGGTGCTGCTCGTGTCGCTGATGGAGGCGGCCGATCGCGTCGATTCGACGACGGGCGTGCAGATGGCGTATCTCAAGGCGTGGGCACCGCGGTCGTTCAACGACCTGGAACTCCGCATGCCCGAGGTGCTGCCTCGCCCGGCGGCGGGCCGGTGCTCGGCCCTCGGCGTCGACGCGATCGACGCCGCCCGGGGCACGCCTGCCGACGTCGCCTACGTCGATCCCCCCTACAACCAGCATTCGTACCTGGGCAACTACCACGTCTGGGAGTCGCTCGTCCGCTGGGACAAGCCCGAGGTCTACGGTGTGGCCTGCAAGCGGATCGACTGCCGGGAGCGGCGGAGTGCGTTCAACTCGCGGCCGCGATTCGCCGCCGCCCTCGGCGGCCTGCTGGCGGCCATTCGAGCGCCGGTGATCGTGGTGTCGTTCAGCAACGAGGGCTGGCTCGACCGCGCGGCGATGGAATCGATGCTCGGGGGGCTCTTCGACGGCCGGGCCCACGTGGCGACGGTCGCCGTCGACTACCGCCGCTACGTGGGCGCCCAGATCGGCATCCACAACCCCCGCGGCGAGAAGGTGGGCACGGTCAGTCATCTGCGGAACACGGAGTATCTGTTCGTGGCCGCCGACAGGCCCATCGCCGACCTCGTCGCGGACATCCCGGGAGCCGCCCCCGTGCGAACCGCCGCTGCGGTCGACGCGTAGAAGCGTCGGTCTCGCCTCCCAGGAGTGTTCGCCATGCGCCGTCCCTGCCTGCTCGCCTTCGTCGCCGCCCTCGTCGCCATCGTCGCGATGCCCCGCCCCGCGGAGGCCCGCAGCCCTCGCAACCCCTACTCGAGCTTCAACCTCTCGGGCATCAACTACGGCTCGATGCAGTGGGAAAGGGCCCAGCGGCAGGGCAAGCGTGTCTGGCCCTACTACAACACGCCCTCGCGGAGTTACTCCCGCGGCGGCACCGTCGGCGTGGGGGCCGTGGGCGGCTCCGGCGGCGTGGTCCGCACGAGCCCACGCCGCTGGCGGCGGTAGACCTCGGGAGCGCACATCGCTCACACGTTTGTGGCTTCCCGGAGCCTGAACTCAGCGATCGTCCTGGTACATGCGGTACTTCTTGGTCACGATCGCGCCGCCTCGCTCGAGCGTCCGCCGAGAGAGGTAGTTGCTCTCGAGCACCCACGAGAACTCGACCTCCTCGAGCCCCCAGTTGATGAACCGCTCGTAGAGGCCGCTCATGAGCACCAGGCCGATGCCCCATGCCTGGAACTCGGGGAGCACGTTGGTGCTGATCGCCCGCAGCCGCTTGATCGCCCTCTTGTTCCAGAGCAGCTTCATGAACCCGAACGGAAACAGCCGTCCGTCGATCGCCTTGATCCGCGGGTTGTAGTCGAGCAGGCAGAAGACCGCCCCCACCGGCTTGCCCCCCACTTCGGCCACGATCGCGAGTTCGGGCACGATCAGATACTTGAGGCTCGCCGCCATGTGGTCGACCTCGCCGGGCGTGAGCGGCACGAAGCCCCAGGTGCCGCCGAGGCTCTCGTTGTAGATGTGGAGGAACATCCGCACCTCCTCGGCGAACCGACTCTTGTCGAGCGGCCGCAGGGTGACGCCGAATCGCTCCTTCACGCCCTCGATCATGGTGGCCAGCTTGGGATCGATGCCGTCGAGCATCGACGCCTTGCCGTAGAAGGCGAACATGTCCTCGATCTTGCCGAAGCCGGCGTCCTCGACGAGGTGGGCGTACCAGGGCCGGTTGTGCGTCATCATGAAGAACGGCGGCGTCTCGAAGCCCTCGATCAGCAGGCCGCACTCGTAGTTGAGCGTGGGGTTGGCCGGGCCGCGGATGCAGGTCATGCCCTGGGCGTGCAGCCAGTCGCCGGCGGCCTGGAAGAGCGCCCGCGAGGCGGCGGTGTCGTCGTCGCACTCGAAGAAGCCGAAGAAGCCCCGCTGCTCCTTGTAGCGGTCGATGTGGCCGGCGTTGACGGCGGCGGTGATCCGCCCGACGTCGCGGCCGCCCCGGGTGGCGAGGAACGACCGGCTCTTCGAGCGGTCGTAGAAGGGATGCTTGCGGAAGCCGAGCAGCTCCTCCTGCGCCATGATCAGCGGCGGCATCCAGCAGGGATCATCCGCGTAGATCCGCCAGGGCAGGCGGATAAACCGCTTCTGCTGACCCCTCGTCTCGACCGGCTGGATGGCGATGTCGGCCACGAAAACCTCCTTGCGTTGTCGGCATCTTCGGACGGTGTGCGTCGATTCGTCAAACGCGACGCGGGGCGGCGGCAGCGCGACGATAGACTGGGAAACTCCGGCCCGTGACCTCGGAACGCCACCCCATGCCGCACATCCTCGTCGTCGAGGACGAGCAGCACCTCGCCTTCGGCATCAAGTTCAACCTCGAGGCGGAGGGCTACGAGGTGAGCGTCGCGGGCGACGGCCCCGCGGCCCTCGACGCGGTGGCGCGGGCGGCGCCGCCGATCGACCTGCTGGTGCTCGACCTGATGCTGCCCGGCATGAGCGGCTACGCCGTCTGCGAGTCGCTCCGCGGCCGCGGCGACACGCTCCCCGTGGTGATGCTCACCGCCCGCACGCTGGTCGAGGATCGGATCCGGGGTTTCGATTCGGGGGCCGACGTCTACCTCCAGAAGCCGTTCGACCTCGAGGAGCTGCTCTCGGTGATTCGCAGCCTGCTGTCCCGCCGCAGCCGCGACGAGCGGCCGGCGGAGGCGGCCGACACGGCCGAGCCCGTCACCACAGCCACGGTCCGGTTCGGGTCGGCGGAGGTCAACTTCGACACCTGGGAGGCCAGCTGCCGCGGGGAGCCGGTGAAGCTCACGAGCCTCGAGATGAAGCTGCTGAAGTACCTCGTGCAGCACGAGGAGAAGGTGGTGACCCGCGAGGAACTGCTCACGAAGGTCTGGGGCATGAACCGGCCGCCGGCCACGCGGACGGTCGACACCTTCATGCTCAACCTCCGCAAGACGTTCGAGGACGATCCGTCGCGGCCCGTCCACTTCCTGTCGGTTCGCGGCGCCGGCTACCGATTCGTCAGCGCCCCAGGAGCGCCGCCGTCGCCCGGCCCGGATCGGGCTGCTTGAGCAGCGACTCGCCCACGAGCATCGCGGTGATCCCCGCGGCCTCGAGCCGCTCGACGTCGGCGCGGGTCTTGATGCCGCTCTCGGCCACGAGGAGCACGTCGTCCGGCACCCGCTCGCGCAGCCGCAGCACGGTGTCGAGGTCGGTGGTCATCGTCTTCAGGTCGCGGTTGTTGATACCCACGAGCGTGGCCCCGAGATCGAGCACGCGGGGCAGGTGCTCCTCGTCGTGGAGTTCCACCAGCGGCGTCATGCCAAGGTCGAGAATCTCCCGGTACAGGCTCCGCAGCAGGCAGTCGTCGAGGCATTCGGCGATCAGGAGCACGGCGTCGGCCCCGTGTGCCCGGGCCTCGAGCACCTGGTAGCGGTCGATCACGAACTCCTTGCGGAGCACCGGCAGCGGCACGGCGATCCGCGCGCTTTCGAGGTCGACGAGGCTGCCGCCGAACCCGATGGCGTCGGTGAGGATCGAGAGGCAGGTCGCCCCGGCGGCGGCGTAGCCGCGGACCACGTCCTCGATGGTGGCCCCGGGCCGGATCTCCCCGGCCGACGGGCTCTTCCGCTTGAACTCCGCGATCAGCTTGATCGGTCCCGGCGCGGCGAGGGCCCCGAAGAAGTCGCGGGGCCGGGGGGCGACGGCGAGGCGTCCTTCGAGCGCGGCGGTGGGCACCCGGTCCCGGCAGAGGGCGACCTCCGCCCGCTTCCGCGTCACGATCTCGTCGAGGATGTCGGGCATGGCTGAGGGTGGCTGCGCAGAACGGCGAGGCCCGCGATCACGACACGAGTGCGGTCGCCGGCCGCGGAAGTGTACCCGCCCCACCGACGTGAATCACCGCGGCGGCTTCACGGGGCGGCCGTCGTCGATGGCGATCAGGTAGGCGAGCGTGACCTCGTCGATGGCGTCGTCGAGGAAGTCGAAGCGGCCGTCGGCCCACAGCGCCTGCACGCCCCCGGGATGCGTGCTCCGCGGGGCGCTCGACAGGTACCGCCAGATGTCGTCCTCGTGCCACTCGGCGCACGGCATCCCGCGACTGGCCATGGAGTCGTGGGCCGCTTCCGGACAGGCATAGAGCACGTCGACGTTCACGGATGGATCGCGGGTGTTCGGCCGCTGCGTGTGGCCGAGGCTCATGGGAAAATGCCGAAACGGTGGCGTGTCGGGATAGGGGTGCATGTCGAAGGCCAGGACGCTGGCCCCGTTCCAGCCGACCGCCCACGCCCCGCGGGCGTCCCACTCCTCCGGGCCGCCGAGAACCTCCGACGCCACGAGCGTCGCGCCGGCGCCGTCGCGGAGATCGGCGAGGCGAGGCCGACTCCGCCAGCCGAGCGGTGCCGGATAGCGGTGCTGGTATTCGACGTGGTAGGGACTGGCCCAGGCGGCATAGCTGCCCTTCGCGCAGGGGCGGTCCCCGGTGAGCGTGCCGTGGCGAAAGGGCGGCCCGCCGGCATCACCGGGGCAGGCCAGCACCGCAGGCCGCTCCGATTCGGGAGCAGGCGTGCCGGCCTTGGTTCCCGGGTCGAACAGGCTGCGGGTCAGATCGAACCGATCGAACCGCGCCTGCTCCTCGAGGTAGGGCAGCACCTGCACGAGCCACGAGTGCGACGTGCCGGACCGCGGGTCGAAGTCGCCCCGCCGGGCCACGGTGCCGGAGGCCACGGTCGTGGGCAGGAGCCGCCGCGCCTCGTGGTGGGCGAGCACCGCGAGCCCCACCTGCCTGAGGTTGGCGGAGCAGCGAAGCCTTCGTGCCGACTCCCGCGCCGCCTGCACGGCCGGCAGCAGCAGGCCAATCAGCACCGCGATGATCGCCACGACCACCAGCACCTCGACGAGCGTGAAGCCACGACCGCTTCTGCCTGTCATCCTTGGCACCCCAGGGCGACCGCGCGGCCAAACGCCGCGCCCACCGCATCGTGCAAGTGTAGCCGTCAGCCGCGCAGCCACATCGCAGGAGGCGACGCCCACCCAAGTCCAAGCCTGCCGGGGCCACGACGGCCCGGCAGACGCACAGGCTGCGTCGCAGGAGGCGACGCCCATCCAAGTCCAAGCCTGCCGGGGCCATGATGGCCCGGCAGGCGTAGAGTCAGTGCCGGAAATGCCGCCGCGACGTGAACACCATCGGGATACCGGCCGCATCGGCCGCGGCGATCACCTCCGGATCACGCTTCGAGCCGCCCGGCTGCACGATCGCGGCGATGCCCGCCTTCGCGATCAGTTCGATCGAATCAGGGAACGGAAAAAACGCGTCGGAGGCGAGCACGCCGCCCCGCGCCTGCGCACCGGCCTTCTCCAGCGCGATTCGCACAGCGTCGACGCGGCTGGTCTGGCCGATGCCGGCGCCCACGAGGCTCGTGCCCTGGCAGACCGCGATCGCGTTGCTCGTCAGTCGCCGGACGAGCGTGAAGGCGAAATCGAGGGGCTGCGTCAGGCCTGCTGACGGCGCGGCCGCGGTGACCACCCGCCACGTCGCGGGGTCGTCGCACTCGTCGTCGGGCCGCTGGGCGAGGAGCGCCCCGGCCACACTCCGCAGCTCGAGGCCCGCCGTCGCCTCCCAGGGATCGCCCGCGGGCACCTCGACGAGCCGCACGCTCGCCTTCCACGTGGGCCGCGTGGTGAGCATCTCCACCGCCTCCTTCGCGAAGGCCGGTGCCGCCACCACCTCCACGAACAGGCCCGGCGCACAGAGCACCTCGGCGCACGCGCGATCGAAGAGCCGGTTGACCGCCACGATCGACCCGAAGGCGCTGGTCGGATCGGCCGCCATCGCGGTGGCGAGGGCCCCGGCCACCGTGCCATCCGACGCCGCCCCACACGGGTTCGTGTGCTTGACGACCACCGCGGCAGGATCCTGCAGCAGGCCGGCGAGCCGCGTGGCCGCGTCGAGATCGAGGAGGTTGTTGTAGGAGAGTTCCTTCCCGCAGAGCTGCTTCAGGCCCGCCAGGCCAAGATGCGTGCCGGCCGGGGCATACATCGCCGCCGATTGGTGCGGATTCTCCCCATACCGCAGCGGCAGCCGCCGCTCGAGCTCGAAGGTCACGCGGGCCGGCAGCGGTGGATCGTCGGCGGCATCGGCGACCGGCGGCGGCACCGGCGCCTCGGCGACGAGGCCGGCGTGCCCGGCCATCCACCGGGCGATCACGGCGTCGTACGTCGCCGTGTGCTCGAAGGCCGATGCCGCCAGCCGCCGGCGCTCGGCGAGCGTGGTGCCACCCCGCTGCACTGCGGCGATGAAGGCGTCGTACTGGCAGGGGTTCGTGACCACGCTCGTGAAGGCATGGTTCTTGGCCGCGGCCCGCACCAGGCTCGGGCCGCCGATATCGATCAGCTCGATCGCTTGGGCGGGCGTGCAGTCGGGCCTGGCGATCACGCTCTGGAAGTCGTAGAGGTTGACGATCACGGCATCGAATCGCTCGATCGCATGCTCCTCGAGCACGGCGAGGTCGTCGGGGCGGTCGCTCCGCGCGAGGATGCCGGCGAAGATGGCGGGATGCAGCGTCTTCACGCGGCCGTCGAGCACCTCGGGAAAGCCCGTAATCGCTGAGACGTCTTCGACCTCGAGGCCTAGCTTCGCCAGGGCGGTCGCGGTGCCGCCGGTGCTGGCGACACGAACACCCGCGGCCTCGAGCGCTGCGGCGAGCCGATCGAGGCCGGCCTTGTCGAACACGCTGACGAGCACGCGGCGGATGGGCACGACGTCGACCGTCGACGCCGTGGGAGCGGAGTGGGTGGTGTGCATGGCCCGATTAGACCAGCGGCTCGCGGGCTGAAAAGGCCGGCCCGCCCGCGGCGTCGGCCTGCTTCGCCGCGGGCAGCTCCACCTCGAACACGGCGCCCGGCGGCGGCTGCCGGCCGCGGACGTTCACCCTGCCGCGCATCTGCCGCACGAGCGACTTCACCAGGAAGAGCCCCAGCCCCGTGCCCTGCGTGGACCGCTCGAGTTCGCTCCCCAGGCGGACGAATCGGCGAAACACGAGCGGCCGCATCGGGACCGGGATGCCAGGCCCGTTGTCGGCCACCTCGATTCGCACGCGGCCGGTGTTGGTGCGGCCGAGCGTGACGGTCACCCGTGGCTCCGGCAGCGAGTATTTCACGGCGTTGTCGAGGAGGTTGCGGAGCACGATCTCGACGTCGGCCGACCGTCCGGCCACCAGCAGGGGTGCGGTGCCGGCGGCGTTGACGGTGACCGCCCCGGGAGCGACGCCGTGCCGCTGCAGCACCGCTGCGGCGATCCCCGGCAGGATGTCCGCGACATCGGCCACGTCGCCTCCCGCCGCCGGCCGGCGCTGGAGCGTCTTGGCGGCATCGAGCAGGTGGTCGATGAGCGTGTCGAGCCGCTCCACGTCCTGGAGCATGATCCGGTGGAAGTCGGCCTGCTGCTCCGCCGGAACGGTCCGCCGCGTGAGCGTCTGCAGGGAGAGCTTGAGCGACGCCAGCGGGCTCTTGAGTTCGTGCGTCACGCTGTCGATGAAGTTGCTCTGCCGCTGCGAGAGGGCGATCGCCTTGACGGTGAGCGCCAGGTACACGATCACGCCCGCGAGCACGACCACCAAGAGCGCCACCCCGACGCCGAGCGTGGCCCAGTAGAAGGCGGCGTTGCCCGATCCGAGCGCGGCCGCGATGCTCACCAGCACCCAGCCCACCGTCAGGGCGATGAGCGCCGCGATCAGCACCACCCCGAGAAGGATCGGCCAGCGGAGCGAACGACGGGGTTCCATGGAGCCTGTCTTGGAATCGGTGCCGCGGGAGCCCGCGGTCGGCGTATGCTTGGCCCTCCATCATGACCTTCCCGCCCTCCGACCGCGAATCTCGCCCTGCCGAACCCGCCGCTCCGCGGCGGCGGCCGCCGCTGGTGGTGACGGCCGGGCCCGTCCGGGTGGTGTTCTCCTGGGCCGGCGACCGCTGGCGGCACACGATCCTGCTCGACGACAGGCCGTGGGCGGAATCGCTCGAGGATCGCGCCGACGATCGCGACGCCGCGTGGCCCTGCTCCCCACCTCTCGTGGAGGTGTCCACCGCACAGACGGCGACCGGTCCGGCCGTGCTCGCCGTCGGTCTCGCGGGGCGGTCGCACTTCTCGGCCAGCGTGACGGCGTGTCCCGACCGGCCCGACGCCCTGCTGTTCGAGATCGCCTGCCGCGTCCGCGAGCAGCCGGGGTGGCTGGGATCGACGTACGACGTCGGCGGGGAACGGATCCGGATCGGCGCGGCCCATGCGACCGAGGACCTCCCTGCCACCATTCGCTGGGCCTACCATGCCGACCGGTCTGGGCTGCACGCCGCGCCGCCGGCCACGCTCACGCGGGGCGGATGACGCCCGCGGGCGGCCGCATCTTGCGATCCCCCCGGCCATCGATCACATTCATGGCTGCGGCCGATCCAGCCCCCGTTTCCGGGCCACGACACCCATGTTCGACGTCATCGAGCGACTGAAGTCCGAGTGGACCGACAAGTACGTCGTGATCGACTCCTCGGCCCCGGAACTCGCCCGGTTCGCCCGCGCCACCGGTCAGGTGAAGACGGTCAACATGAATGGCCGGTGCCTGGTGGAGTTCGACCAGTTCAACAACGTCGCCTGGTACGACATCGATCCCGCGTGCCTGAAGATCGTTCCGAAGCCGCTGCCGAAGCCCGCGGAGGAAAAGGCCAAGCCGGCCGCCAAGGTGGCTCCGGCGAAGGACGCGGGCAAACCGGCCGCCGCCAAGCCGGCCGCTCCGAAGAAGGCCTCCACCGCCGACATCCTGGCCGCCGCGCGGGGCAAAGCCGCCGCTGCCACGCCTGCCGAGGCCAAGCCTGCCGAGGCCAAGCCTGCCGCCGGCAAACTCTCCACTGCGGAAATCCTCGCCAAGGCGCGGGCCGCCAAGGCGGCTGCAGCCCCGCCTGCCGCGGAGCCTGCCGAGGCGGAGGAGCCCGTCGCGGAGGCGGTGCCCGTCAAGAAGGCGGCCAAGGCCGCCGCCGGCGGCGGCCTGCCCACCACCACCGCCGACAAGATCGCGTGGTGCCGGGCCCACGACGCCAAGGGCTGACGCCCGGGCCGGTCCGGGCCCCGAACCCGCCGCACATCGCGTTTCGTTCCTCGCCGGAGCCTGCCATGATTCGTTCACGTCGCGCCGTCTGCGGGATCGCCTGCCTTGGGATCGCGTGCCTGCTGGCCGCGGCGGGCTGCCGGCCCCTGTCGCAGCACCCGATCGTCCAGGAGGCGGCGGCGGAGATTCGGGAGAACGGTCGGGTGGCGGAGGTCCTCGGCGGCCCCGTGACCTGTTCGAACTCGGTCCGCGGCACGGCCAACGAGACCGACGGCATCGCGATGCTCCAGTTCGACGTGGCCGGCTCGAAGGGCAAGGGCGTCGTGGCCGTCGAGGGGAAGAAGACGGCCGGCACCTGGGGCGTGACGATGCTCGAACTGCGGCCTACCGGAGGCGACAAGGTGTCGCTCACTGCCGACCTCGAAGCCCGCACGGGTACCGACACACCCAAGTTCGATCCCAGCGCCTCATCCGGAACGACGTCGTCGGCTCCCCCGCCGGGTGACATCGAGATCGTGCTCCCCCCCGGCCCTCCCGGCCAGTAGTGGGGCCCGTCGCCCGCCGTGGTCGACCCTGCCGACTGCGGAGGTTTTTCCGCTGAAAAATGGCCGCGGATCCGCGCGAGCAAATTGTTTGACTCGCGTCGTCACGCGTCCATAATGGCGAGGTTCCCGTCGCTCGTCGCGCCCGCCACGGCACCTCCGCCGTCCCGCCCGCGGGTTGCCTGATGAAGGTCCGCAGTCCGCCCGTCGGCAGGCTCGCGGTGTCGTTTCATCGGGTCAGCGTCAACCGCTCGGGAACAAGGCGTTCAGGGCCAGCGGGCCGTTCCGTCTGCCTGATGGGCGTCGTCTTCAACTCGCATCCACAAGGAGTGGTTTCCCCACGATGGCCAGGATCCGCAACGTCTTCGAAATCATCGAACTCTACGGTCACGACGAGAACTTCGAGCCGCAGTGCACGACGGAATTCATTCCGACCACCGCCCCGGCCGGTTCCAAGCAGAAGATCGACATTCTCGCCGAGCGCATCCAGCGGGGCATGCCCCTCTGGCACCCGGAAGACTCGACCGAGTCGTCCGCACTGGTCGGCGCCGGCGCCGACGACTGACAGTCGCTCCCTACGGCTCGGCCGTCGCTCTCAGCGGCCCTCGTGCCGCACCTTGCCATACGCACCCGACGCCCCCGCAGGTTCGCCTCCGGGGGCGTCGGCGTTTCAGCGTCGGCCCCGAAGCGCCTGCTCGATGTCGCGCTTCGCCGTGTCGGCCTTGAGCTTCTGCCGCTTGTCGTGGGCCTTGCGGCCCCGGCCGACGCCCAGGAGCACCTTCACGCGGCCGTTCTTGAAGTAGGCCTTGAGGGGCACGAGCGTGAGCCCCTTCTCGAACGCGTGGCCGGCAAACTTGGCGATCTCGCGGCGGTGGAGCAGGAGCTTGCGAGGCCGCTTCGGCTTGTGGTTGAGCTGGTTGGCCTTCTCATATTCGGGGATGTCGCAGCCGAGCAGCCAGACCTCGTTGCCGTCGACGCGGCCATAGGCCTCGTCGAGGCTCATCTTCCCGCCGCGGAGGCTCTTCACCTCGCTGCCCACCAGCGCGATCCCGCACTCCAGCGTGTCGATGATCTCGTAGTCGTGTCGAGCCTTGCGGTTCTCGGCCACGACCCGCTCGGTGGGCTTGTCGTCGGCCTTCTTGCCCGACTTGCCCTTCGCGGGCGACGAGGTGGGCTTCGGGGGCTTGGCAGCGGCCACGAGACGCAGGCTCCACGCGGATGCGGAACGAACTCGGGAAGACTACACTTTACTGCCACCGTGCTCCCGCGTCCCTCGCCTTCCGGATTCGCCTGCATGTCCCCCCGCCTGCTCGGCCTCCACGCCGCCCTTCTGATCGCATGCCTCGCCGGTTCTCAGGCCCCTGCCGCTCCCACCCCGGGATTCGTGCCGGGCGAGGCGCGGCCGACCGGCGACGGACCAGCGATCCAGGTGCCCGGCGGCTGGATGGTGGCCTACGACGAGACGATCCCGGGCACGAGCGTGACCTTCCGGATGATTCCGGTGCCCGGCGGCAGGTTTCGCATGGGAAGCCCCGAGGGGGAAGCCGACCGCTCGACCGACGAGGGGCCCCAGGTTGAGGTGCAGGTGGAGCCCTTCTGGATGGGCCGCTGCGAGGTCTCCTGGGCGGAATACAAGCGCTACATGGCCGCCTTCGAACTCTTCAAGGCGATGCGGGCGGCCAAGATCCGCCCGATCACTCCCGACAACGAGGCCGATGCCGTGACCGCCCCGTCAACGCTCTACGACCCGACCACGACGTTCACCAACGGCGAAGACGACACGCTCCCCGCGGTGACGATGACCCAGTTCGCCGCCCGCCAATACACCAAGTGGCTCAGCGGGCTCACCGGCCGCTTCTACCGGCTGCCCGCCGAGAGCGAGTGGGAGTATGCCTGCCGGGCGGGAACCACCACGGCCTGGAACAGCGGCGACGACGTAGAGGACCTCGACGACTCGGCCTGGTTCGTCGACAACTCCGACGAGGCACCGCACCCGGTCGGCCAAAAGGCGGCCAACGCCTGGGGGCTGCACGACATGCACGGCAACGTGGCGGAGTGGTGCGTCGACGAGCTCGTGGCCGGGGGCTATGGCCGGCAGGCAGCGCTGCCGCAGCCGGTGAGCGTGGCCGATTCGATCACGTGGCCGCAGAAGCTCTATCCCCGCGTGCTCCGCGGCGGTGCCTACTACGACGAGTCGGCCCAGTGCCGCTCGGCGGCCCGCCGCGGCTCGCGCGACGCCGGCGGCACCCGCGAGGATCCCGACTGGAAGGACATCGACCCGAACCTGCCCAAGAGCCCATGGTGGTACACCGAGGAGCCGGCCCTCGGCGTGGGCATGCGGGTGGTGCGGCCGCTCGCGGAACCCGAGATCGCCGTCCGCCGGCGCTGGTGGGAAGCCGACGTGGACAGCATCCGGGACGACATCAAGGACCGGATCCAGATTGGCCGCGGGGCGCTGGGGATCGTCGATCCGCAGCTGCCGGCGGAACTCGAGGCAGAAGGGATCACCGAATGACGACCGTGCCATCGAGCATGGTCCGCGTTCTTTCACTCGTCGCGGCTGCGGCCCTGGCGACCGCCGCGTCAGCCGCGGAATCCAGCTGTGACTGGCCCGACTGGCGGGGTCCGGATCAGGACCGCCGCTACGAAGGCCCGCCGCTGGCCACCTCGTTCGACCCCGAGGCGGGCACGAACGTGGTCTGGAAGAACGACGAGGCTGGCGGCATCTCCACGCCGGCGATCCTGGGCGGAAAGCTCTTCACGCTCGTCCGTCACAAGCCGGGCACGAAGGAGGAGGCGGAGAAGGTGCTCTGCCTCGACGCCGCGACGGGCAAGAAGCTCTGGGAGAACGTGTTCAACGTCTATCTCTCGGACGTGCCGGCGGAGCGGGTCGGCTGGTCGGCGGTGGTCGCCGATCCCGATTCCAACATGGTGTTCGCCCACGGGGTGTGCGGCTTGTTCACCGCGATCGACGCGGCCACCGGGAAGACGAAGTGGCAGCGGTCGCTCCACGAGGAGTTCGGCTTCCTCTCGACCTACGGCGGCCGGACGAACATTCCGGTGGTGTTCGAGGATCTCGCGATTGCCAGTGCCGTGGTCACCGGCTGGGGCGACACCGCCCGTCCCGCCCACCGGTTCCTCGGGCTCGACAAGGCGACGGGCGAGGTCCGCTGGATGAATGGCACGAAAGAGCTTCCCGAAGACACCACCTACAGCACGCCGTCGCTCGCCACGCTCGGTGGCCAGGCGGCGCTCGTGTTCGGCTCGAGCGACGGGAGCGTGTGGAACTTCCAGCCGCGGACGGGCAAGGCCGTCTGGAACTTCAAGCTCTCCCGTCGCGGCCTCAACGTGTCGCCGCTCGTGGTGGGCGAAGACGTGTTCATCTCGCAGGCCGAGGAGAACCTCGACAACACCTCGATGGGCTCGGTGACCCGCTTCAGGGGCACGGGCACGGGCGACATCACGGCCACGAACGCCGTCTGGCAGAAGAAGGGCCCGATGGACGGCCGCTCGATGCCGGTCGTGCTCGGCGACCGCGTCTACTGCGTGGACGACGGTGCGAAGGTCTACGCCTTCGACAAGGAGACCGGTGATCCGGTCGGCAAGCCCGTCAAGCTCCTCGGCACGATCGTCCGCGGCAGCCCGCTGGTGGCCGACGGCAAACTGTACGTGTGCTCGACCAGCGGCTGGCACGTGCTCGAGCCCACGAAGGACGGCCTGAAGTTCGTCAACCGGATGCGGCTCGACGAGGAGGACGAGGTCACGGCTTCGCCGATCGCCTGGAACGGACTGGTGTTCCTGACCACGGGCGCCCGCCTCTACTGCCTCGGCGAGAAGCCCGCGGCCGACGTGGCCGCGGCGCAGCCCAAGGCCACGGCCCCGCAGCAGGTGTCTGCGAGCACGAAGGCCCCCGCTGGCGAGCCCGCCTGGGTGCAGGTCGTGCCGGCCGAGGCGCAGATCGCAGCCGGGGCCACGCTGCCGCTGAAGGTGCGGCTCTTCGACGCGGCTGGTCGCTTCGTAAAGGAATCGGCGGCCGAGTTTTCGGCGACGGCCGGTTCGGTGGCGAGCGATGGCACCTACACCGCGCCGGCCGGCGGCCACGCCGCCGCGATCATCACGGCGAAGGTCGGGAATCTCGAGGGCAAGGCCCGCATCCGCTCGATGCCGCCGCTGCCGTGGCGGTTCGACTTCGACGACACGCCGCTGGCCGCCGACCCCAAGACGGGCGTGGTGAAGGGCGAGCCGCCGCTGCCCTGGGTGGGCATGCGGTATCGCCACGTGGTCCGCGAGGTCGATGGCTCGAAGTGCCTCGTGAAGATCACGACGATCCCGAAGAGCACGCGGAGCCAGGGCTGGATCGGGCCGATCGGCCTCCACGACTACATGATCCGGGCCGACGTCCGCGCCCGCGAGACGGGCGTGGAGAAGCCGGGCTCGCCCGCATCCGATGCCCCGAAGGCGGCCGCCACCGACGCCGATGCCTTCGCGCAGAAGTTCGGCAATCCGGCCGCGCTCGAGAAGGCCCGGATGCCCGACATCGGCCTCGTCGCCCAGCGATACACGCTCGACATGATGGGGGCGAGCCAGCAGCTGCAGCTCCGTTCGTGGCCGCCCCAGGTGGCCACGCATTTCTCGAAGACGATCCCCTTCGCCTGGGAGGCGGGCCGCTGGTACACGATGAAGCTCGAGGCCCGCACGAAGAATGGCGCCGCGGTACTCCGCGGCAAGGTCTGGCCGCGGGGCGAGGCGGAGCCGGCGGGCTGGACGATCGAAGGCGTGCACGAAGCCGGCAACCTGCAGGGCAGCCCGGGCTTCTTCGGCAACTCGAAAGACTCCGAGATCTACATCGACAACGTGTCCGTGGAGGCGGTGCAATGAGCAAGTTCGTGTCGTGCCTGTCGCTCGTCGCGGTGCTGGCCGCCTCCCCGGCGTTCGCCGCCGAGTGGAACCAGTGGGGCGGGTCGCCGAGCCGCAACAATGTTCCCGACGCCAAGAGCCTCCCCATCGAGTGGGCGCCGGGCGAGTTCGACCCCGACACCGGCGCCTGGGATCCCAAGACGGCCAAAAACGTCGCCTGGGTGGCGGCTCTCGGCAGTCAGTCGTATGGCAACCCGGTAATCGCCGACGGCAAGGCCTTCGTGGGCACCAACAACGGCAAGGGCTGGCTCAAGCGGTATCCGCCCGCGACCGACCTCGGCTGCCTGCTGGCCTTCGACGTGAAGGACGGCTCGTTTCTCTGGCAGGATTCGAGTGAGAAGCTCCCCACCGGCCGTGTGCACGACTGGCCACTGCAGGGCATCTGCTGCGCGCCGCTCGTGGAGGGCGACCGGCTCTGGTATGTCAGCAGCCGCGGCGAGGTGAAGTGCCTCGACACCGAGGGCTTCCGCGACGGCGAGAACGATGGCCCCTTCACCGCCGAGAAGGAGCAGGGCCAGGACGAGGCCGACGTGGTCTGGGTGCTCGACATGATGAAGCAGCTCGGCGTGTCGCAGCACAACATGTGCTCGTGCAGCGTCACGAGCGCCGGCGACTTCCTGTTCGTCAACACGAGCAACGGCGTCGACGAAGGGCACCTGAACCTTCCCAATCCCGACGCCCCGAGCTTCCTCTGCCTCGACAAGCGCGACGGCAAGGTGCTCTGGGCCGATGGCTCGCCGGGCGCCTACGTGCTCCATGGCCAGTGGTCGAGCCCGGCCTATGCGGAGCTCGGCGGGGTGCCGCAGGTGCTCTTCGGCGGCGGCGACGGCTGGCTCTATTCGTTCGGCGCACGGGGGGAGAATGGCAAGGCCAAGCTCCTCTGGCAGTTCGACTGCAATCCGAAGGAGTCGAAGTACACCCTCGGCGGCCGCGCCGACAGGAATCACATCATCGGCACACCGGTGGTGCACGACGGGCTGGTCTACATCGCGGTGGGCGAGGATCCCGAGCATGGCGAGGGCGTGGGGCATCTCTGGTGCATCGATCCCACGAAGCGGGGCGACGTGTCGAGCGAGCTGGCGCTCTCGCTCGCCGACCCGTCGAAGCCCCTGCCCCGTCGCCGGGAGCAGGCGGTGATCAAGGAGCAGGGCGAGGTCACCCGGCCCAACCCCAACTCGGCCGCCGTCTGGCACTATCCGGGCTTCGACGCCGATGGCAACGGCAAGCTGGCCTTCGAGGAGACCATGCACCGCACCTGCGGCACCGTGGCCATCAAGGACGGCCTCCTCTACGTGGCCGACTTCAGCGGCCTCTTTCACTGCCTCGACCTGAAGACGGGCAAGCCCCACTACACGCACGACATGCTCGCCGCGAGCTGGGGCTCGCCGCTGATCGCCGACGGGAAGGTGTACATCGGCGACGAGGACGGCGACATTACGATCTTCCCGCTGGGCAAAGAGCCCGATGTGCTCGCCGAGATCAACATGGGCAACAGCGTCTATTCCACGCCGATCGCCGTCGGCGACACGATCTACATCGCCAACAAGAGCCATCTCTTCGCCATCCGGGAGGGCGCCACGCCGGCGCCGTGATCGCCATGCGTCGCCTCGCCACCGCCCTCGCCTTCCCGCTGCTCGCCCTCGCCTACCTGTGCCCGGCCACGGCGGCCGACCCGGCGTCGCCTGGTGACCTGGTGCGCCGAGCCACGCGCATCGCGGTGCTCGGCGACTCGGTCACCCAGGATGGCCGCTGGGTGGCCGACGTGGCCGCCTGGATGGAGGAGCGGGGGCTCACCGCAGACGTGATCAACGTGGGCCTGTCGAGCGAGACGATTTCGGGCCTCACGGAGGTGCTGCACGCGGGCGGGAAGTTTCCACGGCCCGACCTCTTCGACCGGCTCGACGCCGTGCTCCGTGTGACGAAGCCCGACCTCGTGCTCGCGATGTACGGCATGAACTGCGGCACCTATCTGCCGCTCGACGAGGAACGGTTCGCGAAGTTCAAGTCGGGCATTGAGCGGCTGCACACGGCCGCCGAAAAGGCCAACGCGACGATCATTCACCTCACCCCGCCGATCTACGACAAGCAGCCCGGCAAGCCGGGGCCGGCCGGCGAGGCCGACTACGACGCCGTGCTCACGGCCTACTCGGAGTGGCTGCTCTCGAAGCGGGCCGACGGCTGGGCCGTGATCGACGTCCACGGTCCGATGCGGGCGGCGCTCGCGGCACGCCGCAAGGAGGATCCGCAGGCCACCTTCACGCCTGACTGCATCCATCCGAACGACGACGGCCACTGGGCGATCGCCCGGGCGGTGATCGCAGGCCTCGGCGACGAGGCCGCGGCCGCCGATCCCGCCCTGCCGACGAAGCTCGGCCCGTTCCTCGGCGAAACGACCGAGCGGATGAAGGTGCTCCGCGATGCCTACCGTGAGGCGGCGGGCCACGCGCGTCCGGGCACGCCCAAGGGCCTCTCGATCGGCGCGGCGGAGGAGCAGGCCCACCGGCTCACGGAGTCGCTCCGCTCGCGGCGGCTCCAGCTCCGCGGCACCAAGCACAAAAGCGGCGAATGGCGGATGGCGATCGAATGGCCGCGGCCGCGCGTCGTCGACCCGGGCCCGGCGATCGAGAAGCCGGCGGCGATTCCCGCCGACGCGGTCGTGCTCTTCGACGGCAGGGACATGGCCGCCTGGGAGAACGGCGGGAACTGGACGGTGGCCGACGGCGTGGCCACGGTCGGCAAGGGCCAGATCGTCTCCAAGCAGCCCTTCGGCGACTGCCAGGTGCACGTCGAGTTCCGGATGCCCTCACCGCCCACCGGCAAGGGCCAGGGCCGCGGCAACTCCGGGATCTTCCTGATGGGGAAGTACGAGATCCAGGTGCTCGACTCCTACGAAAACGGCACCGACGGTCCGCTGACCTATCCCGACGGCCAGTGCGGCGCCCTCTACAAGCAGCGGCCGCCGGCGGTGAACGCCTGCCGCAAGCCCGGTGAATGGCAGACCTACGACATCCTCTTCACGCGGCCGCGGTTCGCCGCCGACGGTGCCCTCGAGAAGCCGGGCCGTGTGAGCGTGCTCCACAACGGTATCGCGATCCACTCCGACACCGAGATCCTCGGCGACACCGCCTGGCACGAGCCGACGGCCTACCACGCGCACCCCGATGCCCTACCGCTCGCGATCCAGGATCATGGCAACCCGGTGCAGTTCCGCTCGATCTGGGTCCGCCCCTTCGAGCCGGTCCAGCCCACGCCGCTCGACCGCTGACCGACGGTCAGCGACCTCACCGCGTGAAGCTCGTCTCGATGAACGTGGCGGCGGAGACACCGGCCAGCGTCGGCTCCTGGGAGACGATGATCTCCTGCAGGGCCGACTCGTAGACCACCGGGTAGGGCTTCCGCCAGCCGGCGGCCAGCCAGCCGTCCTTGCGGGCGTCGAGCTGCTCGATCGGCAGCGGGCCGGCCTTCTCGAGCTCACCGGGGAGCTTGAGCGGCTCCACATCGACGACCTCCTTGAAGACCTTGTTGAACCGCTTCTGGAGGATCCGCCGCAGCGAGGTCTGCTGCACGTTGAGCTTCTCGCCGCCCCCCGGCACGAATCCCGGCGGGTAGATCTGCACGTCGCCGTCGCGGACCAGGCGGATGCCCGGATGGCCCGGCTCGATCCGGTAGGTCGCCCAGATGTTCATCCCGTCGAACTCCCGGTCGCCCGAGGTGTAGTGGCTGCCGCGGACGGTCAGCCTCACGCGGTCGTCGTCCACGTCCATCTCCACCGGCCGACGCTTGGCGAAGGTGATCGACCACGGCTGCTGGTCGGCGTCGTTCTGGAGCTCGGCCGGCACGGCTATGTTGTTCTTCTTCATCTGCTCCTCGACGAACTTCTGCGTGATGGTCCGGCCGCCGAGGGTGATCTCGGCCGAGTTGTTGACCATCGATTCGTGCACGCGGGCCGAGAGCACCGCGTCGGGATCGACGGCCGGCGGGGCCGTGAAGGCCGCGATCTGGTCGGCGAGGGCCTTGCGGGCCGTCACCTGCAGCCGCGACTGCGTGGTGGAGAGGTCAAGCATCTCCGGATACCAGCCCCGCTCCATGAGCGGCTGGCGGAACTTGGCCTGGTAGTCACGAGCCGCCTGGGCGATCGGTCCGGACGTCTGGCTCTCGAACTGCTCGCGGACCTTGTCACGGGCCCGGCCCTCCGCGATCGCCTCGGCCTGCGGCCGCATCTCGGCGATCTTCTTGCTGGCGATCTTGCGGATCAGCCGCTGGCCGAACTTCTTGTTCACACCGATTCCGGCGGTCCGCGTGTCGGTGGAGGCATGCGCGTCGACCGGCATCGACATGATCCGCTGGTCGTCGATCAGCACCCGCTTGCGGGCGTCGACCTTGGTGGTGCCGAGCGTGCGGACGGTGACGGGGCCCTGCGAGCCCTTGGTGTCGGAGTGGTTGGTCGCGTCGAGCGCGAGGTCCACGGTGGCCCGGCCGTGGGATGGAACGAAGTCGAGAAACACGAGGCCGGACGTGCGGCCCGTGCCGCGAACGCGGGTGCCGAGCACGGTGTCGTTGATCGGCGAGACGTCGTCCACCGGGCGGTTCACGCCGCGGGCCAGCAGGCTCTCGTCGACCTCGAGAAACAGGTTCGGCCGGCTCACCGCACCGCGGATCCGCGCCACGGCCCCGGGCGCCTGGCCCGAGTCTTCGAGGCGGGCCAGCAGGGGGCCGACCGGATCGAGCGCCTCGGGCGTGCCGGTGGCGGCGCCGGTGGCCACGGCGGCGGCGAGCTTCTCGAGCCGCTGTTTGTAGACCTCGGCCGCCTGCGGGTTGGTGGCGACGTCGGCCGCCTCGAGATAGCCGCCGACCGCCCGCCGCACCGCGGCGAACTGGGGC
>JBJTRH010000388.1:0-4090 GCA_046076065.1 Planctomycetaceae bacterium
GGAGGAAGTGATCACGCAGTGGGCGATGGGCGACGTCGAGCGGGCCGGCCTGATGAAGATGGATTTCCTCGGCCTCCGCTACCTCACGGTCGTCGCCAAGACGCTCGACATCATCGAGCAGACCACGGGTTCCCGGCCCGATCCCTTTGCCTTCCCGCTTGACGACAAGGCCACGTTCGCGACCCTCTGCCGCGGCGAGACGAAGGGCATCTTCCAGCTCGAGAGCGGTGGCATCCGCGACCTCCTTCAGCGGATGAAGCCCGACCAGTTCCTCGACATCGTGGCCGTCAACGCGCTCTACCGCCCCGGGCCGCTCGAGGGCGGCATGGTGGACGAATACGTCAACGTCAAGCACGGCCGCAAGCGGGCCGAGTTCCTCCATCCCGTGATGAGGGACGTGCTCGGCGAGACGCACGGCGTGATGGTCTACCAGGAACAGGTGATGCGGATCCTGGAGCAGCTCGGCGGCATCGAGCTGTCGTCCGCCTACACGTGCATCAAGGCGATCAGCAAGAAGAAGCTGGAGACGATCGCTGCGTTCCGGGAGCAGTTCGTGGCCGGCGCCCAGGAGAAGGGGATCACGAAGCAGCAGGCGGAGGAGGTCTTCGCCCTGATCGAGAAGTTCGCCGGCTACGGCTTCAACAAGAGCCACTCCACCGCCTACGCCCTGCTCGCCTTCCAGACGGCCTATCTCAAGACCCACTTCCCCACCGAGTTCATGGCCGCCCTGCTGTCGGGCGACATCACGGGCCGCAACTTCAAGAAGAAGGATTCGCTCGTCGAGCACATCGAGGACTGCCGGCGGATGGGCATCGACGTGGCCCCGCCCGACGTCAACGATTCGGTGGGCGACTTCAGCGTGAAGGCGGGCCGCATCGTGTTCGGCCTCACCGCCGTGAAGGGCTGCGGCGAGCAGGCCGCTGCGGCCATCGCCACCGAGCGGGCCGCCCGGGGCACCTACCGCGATCTGCACGATTGCTGAGGCCGGCTCGGTCCGTCGGTCGTCAACAAGACCGCGATCGAGAACCTCACCAAGGCCGGCGCGCTCGACGCGCTCGGCGGGCATGGCGGCCATCGCGGGGCCCTGCTGGCCGGCGTCGAGAAGGCGATGGCCGCCGGTGCCGCCCAGCTGGCCGACCGGAAGAGCGGCCAGAAGAATCTGTTCGCGGCGTTCGACGAGCCCCAGGCGGCCGCGGTCGCCCCGCCCAGCGGCCTGCCCGACGTGCCCCCGCTCTCCGACCTCGAAATGCGGTCCAACGAGAAGGAGGTGCTCGGCTACTACATCCACAGCCACCCGCTGGCCGAGTTCCAGGGCGTGATCGAGGCGATCTGCACGCACGGCACGGCCGACCTCGGCACCGCGAAGGCGAAGGACACGGTGGTAATCGGGGGGCTCGTGGCGGCGCTCAAGCTCTCGAACACCAAGCAAGCCCGGCCCGGCTCCACGCACACCCGCTACGGGATGTTCGACCTCGAGGACATGGACGGCCTGGTGCGCAGCATCTGCTGGCCCGAGGACTACGCCCGGCTCGGCGACCACCTGCAGCCCGATGCCGTGGTGATCGTGGCCGGCTCGATCGACCGCCGCGCCGGCAGCGAGGAGACGAACCTGATCGTGAACGAGATCGTGCCGATCGCCGAGGCCTGGAAGCTCCAGCCACGCGGGGTGTCGATCCGGATCGAGGAGGGGCGGCACGACGCCGCCACCCTCGACCGGCTGGCGGAAGTCGTGCGTCGCCATCCCGGCCGGGTGCCCGTGCGGCTGATCGTCGACCTCGCCTCGGGCCCGCGGGCCCTGCTCGAGGCCGACGGCGCGAAGGTGCTGTGGGGCCCCGAACTGCAGCGGGATCTCGTGACCCTACTGGGCCCGGGATGCGTCCGGGCCCTGGTGTCGATCGGCGGCCGCCGCGAGGAGCCCGCCCGCCGCGGCCCCCCGGGCCGGACCCCGGCGGGCGTCGGCTGACGGTCCGCCGGGCTCGTGATTTGCGGGGCCAACCTCGCATTGCCCCAGTCCCGCGGCGCCACTACCTTCCCCGCCCGTCCGAACTCCCGTTCGCCTTCCCCCGGCAGCCCCAGCAGGTGCTCACCATGCCGCTTTCACAGTTGCTCCCCAGGTCCGTCCGAAGGCTGTGCTGGTTCACGACAGTCGTGACGACGTTCTGCCTGGGCGTGGGCATGATCGCCCTGGGTCAACAGGGGCCAGGCGGAGGTCAGCAGGGCGGGAGCAATCTGAACGTGAGTTCGGGAGCCGCGGGCGTGGCGATCGATCCGCAGGGCGTGCTCCGCGCCCGGGTCGTCGCCGACGCAGCACTCTCCGCCGAGCAGCGGAAGGCCGCCGTCGACGCTCTGCCCGGCGATCTGCGGAAGGCGGTGCCGCTCCGCAAGGTGGCCCTGTCGCGGCTCGAGGCGGCGGTGTCCGCCCGCGGCGATCGCGGACTGCCCGACGATGTCGCGAAGCTCGCCGGCCTGACCAGGATCCAGTACGTGTTCGTGTATCCCGCCGACGGCGACCGGCCGGGTGAGATCGTGATCGCTGGCCCGGCCGAGCCGTGGGTCACCGACGCCGCCGGCCGCGTGGTGGGCGCCGAGACCGGCAGTCCCACCCTGCTGCTCGAGGATCTGGCGACCGCGCTGCGAAGCTTCGCGCCGGGCCAGCCGCAGGATCGGCTCGTCGGCTGCTCGATCGATCCGACGCAGGAGGGGCTCGCCAGGATGCAGGCCTTTCTCCGCTCCGTCGGCAAGGTGAATCCCAAGGGGGGCGCCGACCAGATCGTGGCCGGCATGCGGGAGGCGCTCGGCCCCCAGACCGTGACCGTGCAGGGTGTGCCCGCCGGAAGCCACTTCGCGCAGGTGCTCGTGGAGGCCGACTACCGCATGAAGCTCATCGGCATCGGCCTGGAGCGGCCGCCGGTGAAGATGCCGGTGTGGGTCGAGCTTGCCACGGCCGGTGCCGTCGCCGCCAACGCCCTGCAGCGGTGGTACTTCGTGCCTGATTACGAGTGCGTGCGGGTGTCGGAGGACGACCTCGCGATCGAGCTGGTCGGCCGGGGCGTGAAGCTCTGCGGCGCCGACGAGGTGGTGAAGCCCGACGGCACGCGGCTCTCGGCCTCCCGCGCGGACCAGGCAAGCCGCACCTTCACCGAGGCCTTCACCGCGAAGTATGCCGAGATCGCCGCCCGGAACCCGGTCTATGCCCAGCTCCGCAACATGATCGATCTCGTGGTGATGGCGGCCTATCTCCAGGAGCACGACGCCTACGGCAAGGCCGGGTGGGGCGCCGAGTCGCTCCGCGACGAGTCGTGCTGTGCCGTGGAGACGCTCACGCCCCCGACGCAGGCGGAGACGGCGATCCACGCCGTGTGGCGGGCCAACCGTCTGCTGACGCCGATCGGCGGCGGCGTGGTGGTGGAGCCGCGGCGGGCGGTGCAGGCGCCGAATCTGCTCTCCGACGAGAAGGGCACGGTTCAGGCGGCGCATGCCTCGGCCAGGGATCTGCCGACCGAAGGCTGGTACTGGGACTGAACTGGCGGGCCTCGGCTCTCAGGCCTTCACGCGCTCGAGGTATTCGCCCGTGCGGGTGTCCACCTTGATCATGTCGCCCTGTTCGATGAACGCGGGCACGATCACGTCGGCCCCCGTCTCGAGCTTCACCGGCTTGGTGAGGTTCGTCGCCGTGTTGCCCCGCATCGCCGGCTCGGCGTATTCGACCTTGAGCACCATGTGGTTCGGCGGCTCCATCGAGATCGGATTGCCGTTGTAGAGCAGCATCGAGCAGACGGTGCCCTCCTTGATCCACTTCCAGGAGTCGTCCACCTGCTCCTTGGTGAGCTCGTACTGCTCGTAGTTCTCCTGATCCATGAACACGAACGCCTCGCCCTGCTTGTAGAGGAACTGGGCGTCGATCGTGGAAATGTCGGCCGCATCGAGCGAGTCGCCGCTCTTGTAGGTCCGGTCGAGCACCGTGTTCCGCAGCAGGTTGCGGAGCTTGCACTTGTAGAGCGCCTGCCCCTTGCCCGGCTTCACGAAGTTGCACTCGATCATGATGTAGGGGTCGCCGTCGATCTGGACCTTGAGACCCTTCTTGAACTCG
>JBJTRH010000389.1:0-5305 GCA_046076065.1 Planctomycetaceae bacterium
CGCGGGCCCTGGTCACGAAGGAGGAGGCGGCCCTCGAGAGGATGCGGATCGACCTCGATCGCCTCGTGGTTCGGGCGCTCGTCAAGGGGCGCGTTCTCCAGGTCAACGTGCGGCCCGGAGAGTTCGTGGGCACGCCGCCCAATCAGCCGCTGGTGGTGCTCGGTGACACCGAGCGGCTCCACGTGCGGGTGGACATCGACGAATACGAGATCCCCCGCTTCCGCGCGGGGCTTCCCGCCACCGCCGTGCCACGGGGCGACCTGCAGCGGAAGTATCCGCTGGCGTTCGTCCGCGTGGAGCCCTTCGTGATCCCGAAGAAGTCGCTGACGGGCGACACCACCGAGCGGGTCGACACCCGGGTGCTGCAGGTGATCTACGAGGCCGACACCGAGGGGTGGCCGCCCCTCTTCGTGGGGCAGCAGGTCGAGGTGTTCATCGACGCGGCTGGGAGCTGAGTCCGGCGTCGAGGAGATGGCGGCGGAGAAAGCCGAGCCGCTTCATGGCGCCGTAGGGTGTCTCCGCGGCCCCGTGGCCGGCGCCCGGCACGACGACGAGCTCGTGGTCGATGCCCGCCCACACGAGGGCCGCCGACAGCTGCAGCGTGCTCGCGGGATCGACGTTCTCGTCGAGCTCCCCGACGATCAGCATCAGGTCGCCCCGCAGCCGGGCGGCGTCGACCACGTTGGAGCTGGCCGCATAGCTCTCGTCGACCGGCCAGCCCATCCACGCCTCGTTCCACCAGATCTTGTCCATGCGGTTGTCGTGGCAGCCGCAGTCGGCGACGGCGACCCGGTAGGTGTCGGGGTGGTCGATGAGCGCCCGCGCGGCGCTCTGGCCGCCGGCACTCCCGCCGTAGATGCCGACGCGGCCGAGGTCCATCCACGGCCGGCCGGCCGCGGCGGCGGCGAGCCAGGCGACGTGGTCGGGCAGCCCCGAGTCCTTGAGGTTTTTCCAGCACACGTCGTGGAACGCCTTGCCCCGCCAGTTGGTGCCCATGCCGTCGACCTGCACGACGACGAAGCCGGCGTCGGCGATGCGCCGCTGGCCGTGCGCGGCCGCGAAGGCCTTGGGCACGTGAAAGTCGTGGGGGCCGGCATAGATGCACTCCACGACCGGCCGCGGCGTGGCGTCGTGGGCCGTGCCCCGCGGCCTCCAGATCACCCCCCAGACATCGGTCGTGCCGTCGCGGCCCTTCGCGGAGAATCGCTCCGGCCAGGTCCAGCCCTGCTCGACCAGCTGCGTGGCGTCGGCGCGGCCGAGCTCGCAGACCAGCCCGCCGTCGTCGCCCCGGCGGAGCTCCCGCACGGGGGGCAGATCGACGCGAGACCACGTGTCGACGTACCAGCGGCCGTCGGGACTCCAGAGGAGTTCGTGCGTGCCATCGCCCGCAGTCAGGCGGACCGGCTCCCCTCCGTCGATCGCCACCCGCAGGAAGTGTACGTGATACGGATCCTGGTCGGCGTCGAGTCCCATGACGCGGAGCAGCAGCGATCGCGTGTCGTCGTCGACCCGCTCGACCCGCCTCACCATCCAGCGGCCGGACGTGACCGGCCGGAGAGCACCCGTGGCAACGTCGACGAGCCAGACGTGGTTCCAGCCGCCACGCTCGCTCGTCCAGAGCAGCTCCGTATCGGAAAGCCAGTGGCACCACGTCTTGTGGGCGTAGTCGATGAAGGTGGCCGACGACTCCTCGACGACGACGCGGGGCTTCCCCGTCGCCGCGTCGATCGCGATCAGCCGGAGCACCTGGTGGCCGCGCTGGTTGTAGAGGAAGGTGAATGATCGACCGTCGCCGGCCCACCGCAGGCGGTCGATGGACCAGGGATTGGGGAACAGCTCGCGGTCGATCGGGATCTCGACTCCATCTCTGGTGAACAGCCTCGGCCAGCGGCGTTCGGTGCGATCCCCGGGCTTCAGGTACTCGCGGGTGAGCAGCCGGGGCTCGATGCGATCCGCCGGCGAGCTTTCGATCATGTGCACCGGGTGGCTCTGGGCGGGCTCCACCTCCCAGGCGACGACATGACCGAACCCCGGAGCCCAGGCGTGCGGGCCGGACAGTGCGGCCGCAGCGGGTGGGAGCGGCGGGGCGTCGGGGTGCGGGGAAGCAGCGGCGCCGCCTTCCCCCGGGCGGCGGGAGCGTTTTTTCGGCCGCTCGCGACGCAGCTGCTCCGCGTGCCCGGCCTCCTCGTCCGTGGGCTGCCGGACGCCGCCGGTGAGCGCATCTGCCGCCCGCAGCGGCGTCTGCCTGCCACCGAAGAGCACCACGGTCGGAGAGACCCACGTGGGCCGTGATGCCGGGTCGACGACCGCCGCGTGCCAGTCCGGCTCGTCGCCGCCGCCGACCGCGGCGCCCATCCCGGCCATCACAGCCAGGCACAGCCGAATCCCTGTCCGTCGTCGCATGCTGCCGCCTCGTGAACGCCGCCAAGAGCCGCATCATACCCAGCCTGTGCGGTCGTCCCACTCCGCTCCCTTCCTCCACGGCTCCGCCGATTCCTGGTGAGAAGTTGCCTTGTGGCTGCGCCGACGGCGCGGGACAGTCCGCCACCCATGATCCCGTCCGCTTTCACACCGTCGCCCTGCGGGACGAGACATCACCGCGGCCGAGCGAGGCACGTTCTCGCCGTCGCGATATGCCTTGTCGCCTCCGTCGCCCGCGCGGACGGGCCCGAGGCGACCTTCCTGCCGGGGGTCGACGGCCTGCAGGTGTGGCGGCGCACCGTGGCGACGATCGCGGCCGAATGGCCCGTGGCCCGCGTCGTCGAACCCGACTTCTTCGCCGTGCCGCCCCGCGCGGGGCTGATCGAGTCGGCGTGGGTCGATCCCGCCGCCGAGCCGCTTGCGGCCTGGCCGCCCCGCCGTCAGCGGATCGTCGTGCGGGTGATGCCGGCGGCCGACGGGGTGTGGCTCGATGCCGCCGTGCAGACGCAGTCGCTGGCGGGGGCGGCCAGCGGTGGCGATGGCGTGGAACTGGTCGGAGGCTGGCGGACGGACTCCGAGTCCGACGACGTGCAGACGCGGCTGGTGGCTCAGCTCTCCCCGGCATCGCCTCCGGCGGTGCAGGCCCTGCCACCGCTCGAGCGGGAGGACTTGCTGGCCCCGCCGCCGTCCGAGCTTCCTTGGTCGCGCAGCGGGTTTCCGCGGCTGTCCCGGGCCGGCCACAAGGTGGCGGAGGACTACCGCAACTTCTACGACTGCGACGGCCTCGTGAGCACGGCCGCGGCCTTCGGCGCCGGCGCCATCATGGCCAACACCGGCTTCGACGACACGATGCAGAACGCCTGGAAGCAGGGCGTGGAGCCCACGGGACTCGGCACGTTCTTCTCCGGCTGCAAGGACATCGGCGAGGGGCGATACGCCCTGCCGATCTTCGGCGTGGCGGCGGCGACGGGGCTGGTGTTCGAGGGCAACCCCGTGGGGGATGTCGTCGGCGAGTGGGGCTCGCGATCGCTGCGGATGTTCGTCGTGGGCGGCCCGCCCGTCTACGTGCTGCAGATGGCCACGGGCGGCGGCCGGCCGTCGGATGGCCGCGGCAGTGCGTGGCAGTTCTGGAGCGACAACAACGGCGTCAGCGGCCACGCGTTCGTGGGCGCGATTCCGTTTCTGGCCGCCGCCGACATGGTGGAGAGCCCGCTCCTGAAGGGCACGCTCTACGTCTGCTCGACCTTCGTCGGATTCTCGCGGATGACCGACAACGCGCACTATCCATCGCAGGTGTTCCTGGGCTGGTACCTCGCGTGGGCGAGTTCACGGGCCGTCAGCATGACCGAGACCCACTTCGCGGGCATGGAAATCCGCGTGGTTCCCCTGCCCATGGCCGACCTGGGGGGCGTGGCGGTCGAGGGCCGCTGGTAAGCAACGCCTCGCCCGACGCGTGGCGACGGCGGACGACGAGCAGCCCCAGGGCCGTCGCCGGGATCGCGATGCCCGCCAGCGACGGCTCGGGCACGGCGCTCCACGACAGCGCGTAGTCCTGCGGGAAGGCGGCCGAGCCCCAGACGCCGCCGGTCGTGTTGTCGAACGTGTTGAGCGGGTACTCGATCCGCAGGCCGTAGCGACCGGTGCTGGGGATCGTGAACGAGAGGTGCTCGACGGTGTTGTAGAGGCTCTGCGAGCGGGCGACGAGCGTCGTGAAGGAGTTCGTGCCGTCGAGCTGCCAGACCGAGAGGTTGAGGTCGGCCTGGGCCACGTCGGCGTAGTTCGTGGTGGCGTAGTCGAACAGCCGGTTCCGCAGCCAGGAGAGCGTGGTCGTGAGCGTGCTGCTGCCCGTGAGGAGCCCGGAGAGCACGTAATCGTTGGACACCCCGAGTTGGGCGATGCCGTAGTCCCAGCCGGTCAGGGCCACGGTGCCCAGCGGCCCCGTGGCGGTGCCCGACACGTCGGTCTGGCCGTTGACCTGCAGGTCGAACGTGGTGTCGAGATTCATGCGGCCGGCTCCGGCGGCCCAGTCGAGCGACTGCGTCGTGCGGAGGTAGGTGGTGCCCCCGACCGTCACGCTCTGCTGGCCGTTCGTCCACCCGGTGGTCTTGTCGGCCCCGTTGAGCAGGAGCGACTTCACGACCACGCTCTGCGTCGCCACCGGGTTGGACGACAACGCCGGGAGCGTCTTGGCCGCGCTCGTCACCAGGGCGGCCCCACCCGCCACCAGCGGCGCGGCGAAGCTCGTGCCCGCGATGCCGGTGGAATACAGGGTCGGCTGGGTGCCCTGGTTGGTCGAACTCGTCAGCGTCGGGTTGTTGCCCCCCGTCTGCCCGCCCCAGAACGCGCTCACGAGCGACGCGCCCGGTGCCGCGATGTCGACGGCCGCGCGGACGCCGGCGACGGTCACCGTCGACCCGGACACGTTGATATAGCCGAAATCCTGCGGCGCCCGGCTGCTGAAGGCGGCCACCTGGTCGAAGACGTTGGCATTGGTCAGGGCGCCCACCGTGATCGCGTTGTAGTCGGAACCCGGGGACCCCACCGTGTCGGCCGCTGGTCCGCTGTTGCCCGCGCTGGTGACGTACGTGGTGCTCGGGTTCTGCCAGCAGTAGGCGTCCATCACGATCGAGAGCGGGTCGGTGCCGTCGGGGTCGGTGAAGCCGTAACTCGAGTTGACGACGTCGGCGACACCGAACGTCCGCTGATACGGGACGAGGAACGACTCCACGGTGAGGTTGAAGCTGAGGGCGTAGGCCGGTGACACCCAGCTCGACGCGATCGCGGCGGCGCGAAGATTCGTGCCGAAGGCGATGCCGTCCTGGTAGATCCCGCCCCCCACGGTCTGCCGTCCGCCGATCAGCATCGATGCCCAGGTGGCGTGGCG
>JBJTRH010000390.1:0-9906 GCA_046076065.1 Planctomycetaceae bacterium
TTGCGATGGCCAGCGACCCGGGCGGCGAGTGATCCTCGCGGCGACACCCGCCCGCATGACATTTCCCCACCCGCCCACGGGAGGCCGACCCAAGCGGCCCCTCGTGGGCGGCGTCGTTGATGGATCGTCGGGCGGTGTCACGAGGGCCGATGGCGACCGGTCGCCCCCGTCGAGGAGCGGCATCGCGTGGTCGCGGCAGCCACGGGTATAGTGTCGGCCCCGCCGGCGATCCCGGCGGTTTTCCCCCGGGAGCCATGCCGCAGACATGAAGGCCGACGACCTCCGCGAAGCCTACCTCGCCTTCTTCGAGTCGAAGGGCTGCGTTCGCCGCCCGAGCGACGTGCTCGTGCCGCGGTGGGATCCTTCCGTGCTGTTCACGCCCGCGGGCATGAACCAGTTCAAGGACCACTTCCTGGGCAAGTGCAAGCTCGAGTTCACCCGGGCCACGACCTGCCAGAAGTGCCTCCGGACGGGCGACATCGACAACGTGGGGCGGACGCCGCGGCATCACACGTTTTTCGAGATGCTCGGCAACTTCTCATTCGGCGACTACTTCAAGCGGGAGGCGATCCACTGGGCGTGGGAGTTTCTCACGGCGAAGAACTGGCTGAACATCGCCCCCGAGAAGCTCTCGATCACGGTCTATCACGACGACAACGAGGCCTTCGCGATCTGGGCCGACGAGATCGGCGTGCCGGCCGCGAGGATCACGCGGATGGGCGAGGACGACAACTTCTGGCCCGCGAGCTCGCCCTCGCAGGGGCCCGACGGCGTGTGCGGGCCGTGCAGCGAGATCTTCTACCGGATGCCCGACGGCAGCGACGTGGAGATCTGGAACCTCGTGTTCACGCAGTTCAACCGCGTGGGCCCGCCCCCCGACAACCTCCACCCGCTCCCCAGCCGCAACATCGACACCGGCATGGGGCTCGAGCGGACCTGCGCCATGCTCCAGGGGGTCGACTCCAACTTCCACATCGACATCCTCCGCCCGCTCGTCGAGGCGGTGGCCGACGTGTGCGGCAGGAAGTATGAGCCGGCCACCGACGACGGCCGGCGGATGCGGCGGATCGCCGACCACGTGCGGGCATGCACCTTCGCGATCCACGAGAACGTGCTGCCGGGGAACAACGAGGAGAAATACGTCGTCAAGCGGTTGCTCCGCCGCGCCGTGCTCGATGGTCGGCAGATGGGCATGCGGGAGCCGTTTCTCCACAAGCTGCCCCCGGTCGTGGCCGCGATGATGCGGCGGCCCTATCCCGAACTCGCCGACACGACGGACCGCGTGGGGGGCGTGATCGAGCGGGAAGAGGCGTCGTTTCTGGCCACGATCGACGGCGGCCTCGATCGAATCGAGCGGCTCTTCAAGCAGCTCGGCTCGTCGGGCAAGGCCGTCGTGCCGGGTGGCGATGCGGCCGAACTCTACACCACCTACGGCTTCCCCCCCGAGCTCCTCGAGACGCTTGCCGCCGAACGGAACTGCGGGTTCGACTGGGAGGGGTTCCGCGCGGCGATGGAGGAGCACGGGCTGAAGTCCGGGGCCGGCACCCGGGTGGAGGTGTTCACCTCCGGGCCGCTCGACGCCCTCAAGAAGACGATGCACGGCTCCGAGTTCCTGGGCTACGACGCGATCGAGGCGCAGGGCACGGTGATCGGGATCATCTCGCAGGATGCCCTCTGCGATCGCATCGAGGAGGTGGGGCATGCCCAGCCCGTGACGGTGGTGCTCGACCGCACGCCCTTCTACGGCGAGTCAGGCGGCCAGGTGGGCGACACGGGCCGACTGACGTGGGCCGGGGGTGAGTTCGAGGTGGTCGACACGCTGCGGGAAGGGGGTTTTATGCTCCACCGCGGCCACCTGCGGCGTGGCGCGCTCGACCTCGGGGCGAAGGTGACGGCGGCGGTGGATCCGCACCGCCGAGCGGCCCTGCGACGGGCCCACTCGGCCACGCACCTGCTCCACGCGGCCCTCCAGCATCACCTCGGCCCCCACGCCGTGCAGCAGGGGTCGAAGGTCGATGCCGACCTGCTTCGCTTCGACTTCTCGCACACCAGCTCCATCGACCACGACACGCTCGTGGCGATCGAAGCGATGGTGAACGCCGGCGTCATGGTGGCCGCCCCCGTGACCGCGCAGCTGCTGCCGCTCGCCGAGGCGCGGCATGCCGGTGCGATGATGCTGTTTGGCGAGAAGTATCCCGACGTCGTGCGGATGGTGTCGATGGAGGGGCTGAGCCGCGAGCTCTGCGGCGGCACCCATGTCACGAGCACCGGCCAGATCGGTCTCGTACGGATCGTGGGAGAAGAGAGCGTGTCGGCGGGCACGCGCCGGATCACCGCCATCACCGGCGCCCGGGCCCTCGAGCGGTTTCGGCATGCGGAGCAGACGCTCGCCGAGGCGGCCACCGCGCTCAAGGTGCCGGTGGGCGAACTGCCGCACCGGCTCGCGGCGGTCGTGAAAGAGCTCAAGGACCTCAAGAAGGCCAAGCCCGTGGCCAGCGGGGCGGCGCTCGCTCCCGACGAGCTGCTGGCGGCGGCCGAGACCATGGCCGGCACCCGGGTGGTGGTGGCCGACGCCAAGGGAGGCGACGCGGGGGCGATGCGGCAGTGCATCGACCTGCTGCGGCGCAAGGGCAGCCCGATCGCGGTGCTGCTCGGCAGCGTCGAGGGCGACAAGGTGACGCTCGTCGCCGGCATCTCGCGGGAGCTCGAGGAACGTGGCCTCTCGGCCGGCAACTGGATCAAGGACGCCGCCACCGTCGTCGGCGGCAAGGGGGGCGGCCGACCCGACCTCGCGCAGGCCGGCGGCAAACTCGTCGACCAGCTTCCGGCGGCGCTGGCGGCGGCCCGCCAGTCGATCCAGACCCTGCTGGGCGGCTGAACGTCATCACGGAAGAGGCAGCATGGCGATCATCGTTCGCGGCCTCGAGACGCGGGAGGCTGGGGGCTATTTCGACTGCGTGGCGCGGGTCGCGATCGACGGCCGCGATCGTGAGATGGTGCTGCGGCGATATGGCGACCATCCCGACCTGACGCGGCGGGACGACACCTTCGACCCGTTCGCGGTCGCCCTGCTCGTGCCCGCGATGATCCGCGGCGAACCGCTGGTGATCGAGGGCGGCGTCGACGAGTTCCTGCTCGTCGCCCTCCGCAGCCTCGTGCAGGAAACGCTCCGGCTGATGGCTCCGGCGTGGAAGCGGGTCGCCGTCGAGGCGGAGCCACGGCCCGCTCCGCTCGCCACCGACTGGAGCAAGGGGGCGGCCACCGCCATGAGCGGCGGAATCGACAGCATGCACCTGATGCGTCATCGCTTCCTCGATCCCGGCGTGCCGGAGGCGATGCGGGTGCGGACGCCCGTGCACCATCACGTCGGGGCGCACGGCGACGACGACCGCGTGTTCGACGAGCAGGTCGCCCACGCCCGCCGGGTGGCCGACCGGCTCGGCCTGCCGCTCGTCGGCACCCGCTGCTCGTTCACCGAGGCCTACCGCGGCATGAAGCACATCCACAGCGTGCTGCCCCGCAATGTGGCGGCGTCGCTGGCGCTCGATCACCTGTTCGCGGTGTTCCACTACGGCTCGAGCGAGCCCCTGGGCGGCCGCCCGCGGATGACGCGATTCGACGGCATCGCCACGCTCGAGCCCCAGCTGCTGCCGCTGTTCAACACGACGAAGGCGGTGTGGATGCAGTTCGGCGCCGACGTGTCGCGGCTGCAGAAGACCGCCGACGTGCTCGCCGAGGAATGGCTGCGGGGCGATCTGCTCGTGTGCATTCGGGGGTTCCAGCCCGACCGCGCGAATCTCAACTGCGGGCGGTGCTACAAGTGCTGCCGCGTGCTCCTCCACGCCGAGGCCGACGGCATCCTCGACCAGGTTGCGGGCACGTTCGACCTCGAGGGAGCCCGCCGCGGCCGCACGCACGCGCTGGTCCGGCTGGTGCATCGATCGCTCGGGCCCTGGAGGAACGGCAACGAGACGGACCTGCTCAAGTATCTCCACGAGCGGCGGTTTCCGTTTCCGGCCTGGATCCGGCCGGCCGTGGCCCTCGCGATCGCCGTCCATGGCACGCGGCATTCCCTGCGACCCGAGGGCGATGGCGATCAGCGGCCCGCCCAGTCCGCCGCCACGCGATCGAGCGCTGCGACGAGCGCCTCGCGGTAACGCTGCTTGCAGAATCGGTACCGTGCGGCCTCGGCGGCGACATGGTGCGGCGTGGAGAACAGGTCGCGGCCCTCGGGTATGGGCTCCTTGATCCGGTCGAGCGTGGAGAAGTAGTCGTCGAACTTGAAGCGGCCGCCGCTCATCAGATCGCTCGGTGCGACCCAGACGTTGGGGATGCCGAGGGCGTCGGCCACGATCAGCCCGTGGAGCGACTGGCTGACGACGACGTCGCAGGCGGCGATCTCCGCGATCACCCGCCAGGGCGACCAGGCCGGGTCGATGACGAAGGCGCGGGCGCCGGCGATCCGCCGCCAGCGGGCCACCGAGGTGACGTGGGGCACATAGCCGTACCGCCGCCGGGCGGCTGGCCGCATGACGAACTGGTCGACGAGCACGAGCGGGTCGCCGAGCAGGGGCGGGGCCCCAGCGCAGCACTCCGCCGAGAGCACGCCGCGGACGGCGACGAGCTCGCGAGCCTGCACGGGAGCGTCGGGCCGCTGGAGGAATCCCGAGCCGCACACCACCGATGCCGGCCCCGAATGCTGGAGGATGCTGCCGGCGGCCAGCACGTGCTGTCGTTCACGGTCGGCAGCGAATCGCACGCGGCCGCCCCGCAGGCCCGCGAAGAACGTTGGATTCACGTCATCGCCGAAGTTGGGCCGGCCGACGTGCCAGAAGAGGGGCACCGCCGACCGGGGGCCGAACCTCCGGCGCAGAAATCGGCGAACCTTCTCGAGGCGTCGGGGCAGTGGCACGGGGCGACCCGTCGAGCGAAGTCGGCGTCAGCCGGCGAGCTTTTCGAGCGTCGCGATGGCGGCGTCGTAATCGGGCTGGTCGGCGACCTCCTTGACCACCTGCGCGTACTGCACCACGCCCTTGCCGTCGAGCACGAACACGGCCCGGGCCAGGATCTTCAGTTCGTCGATGAGCACGCCGAACGACGTGCCGAACGAGCGGTCCATGTAGTCGCTGCCGCTCCGCATCGACTTGATCTCCTCCGCACCGCAGAAGCGGTTCATCGCGAACGGCAGGTCGAGGCTCACCGTGACGGCGTTGATCTTGTCCCCCAGCGAAGCCAGCCGCTGGTTGAAGGTCTTGGTCTGCACCTGGCAGACGGGCGTGTCGAGCGAGGGAACCACGCTGATGATCGTCGGCTTGCCGAGCAGGTCGGCCTTGCGGAGGTGCTTCATGCCCCCTTCGAAGTAGGCCAGCGTGAACTCGGGCGCGGCACCGCCGACCTTGACCTCCTCACCGACGAGCGTGAGCGGGGTTCCCTTGAACGTGACGGCACCGTGACGACCCATGGTCGAAGCTCCTGAAAAGGGTGGGACTGACCCCGGCAGTATGGCCGGTGCCCCGCGTCCGGCAAGCCCGCCCAGGTGTCCGGGCTGGTTTCGTCCGGGCGTTACGCGGGTTTTTTGCCCGCACTTGCCGGCCATCGCCACCGCCGCGGATCATGGCGGGCGTCGGGGGACGAGGGTGACCCAAGGTCACCTGCGGGTGCGGAACGGAGTTCGCCAGGCAAAGTCGCTCACGGAGGAAGAACATGCACGCATTCCAGGACTCTCAGGGGCTGGCGTCGGCGCATCGCGGGCCATCGTCGTCCGCGGGCGGATGGCAGGTGGCGGTCGAGCGGGGGCCCGACTGGCTGTTCCTCCGCTTGGAACCAGGCGATGCCGTGGCCTCCGGCAGCGCGCTCGCCGATCGCCTGCTCGACGTGATCAGGGTCAATCATGCCCACCGCGTGGTCGTCGAGTGTGATCGCGTGGATGCGGTCGACGACGCGATCCTCGATGCGATCGCCGCGGTCGGCTCGCGGGTGCGCGACGACGGCGGGCTGATCCGCGTCTGCGGACTCTCCGCGGGCGGGGTGCGCCGGCTCCGGTCATCCGATCAGGCCGGGGACATTCCGCACTTCGAGTCGCGGTCGGCTGCCGTCGGTCCTCGGGCCGGTGCGATCCCATGAGGCAGGTTGGGCGGTTCGGTCAGATGGTGGGGCTCACGCTGCCGGCGGTCGCCGTGATCCTCGAACTCGCCGGCAGGATCACGTCGGGGCCGATGCTCGGCATGCTGGTGTTTTCGGTATGCTGCTTCGCCATCGGGCGGCTCCTCGAGGGCTACGCGGTCTCGTGAGAGCCGACGGGTCGCGCCCCACTCCACCGAGGCCGCTCGTGCTGCCGCCGCTGATCCTGTCGCCGATCTACCGCCGCTACCTCTGGGGAGGCCGTCGGTTTGAAGCGGCGTTCGGCCGGCGTCTCTCGGAGCCGGGCCCCTATGCCGAGTCGTGGCAGCTGGTCGACCGAGGCGAGGACCAGAGCGTGGTCGCTGCCGGACCGCTGGTCGGCACGCCGCTCCGTGCGGTCGTCCAGACGCAGGGCCGCGACCTCCTGGGGCGGCACGCGCCGCTCGCGGCATTCCCGCTGCTGTTCAAGTTCCTGGATGCCTGCCAGGACCTCTCGGTGCAGGTTCACCCCGACGATGCGCGGGCGGCCGCGCTCGGCACGCCCGACCTCGGCAAGACGGAAGCCTGGTATGTGATCGACGCCGTGCCGGGCAGCCGAATCTACGCCGGGCTCCGCGAGGGCGTGACCCGCGACCGGTTGGCAGAAGCCCTCCGGGCCGGCCGCTGCGACGAGGTGATCCATGCGTTTCCCGTGCGGGCTGGCGACTGCGTGTTCATCCCGGCGGGCACGGTGCATGCGATCGGCGCGGGGCTCCTCGTGGCGGAGATCCAGCAGTCGAGCGACGTGACGTTCCGGCTGCACGACTGGCACCGCGTGGGACCGGACGGGCGTCCGCGGGCGCTGCACGTTGAGGAGGGCCTCGAGGCGACCACACGGCGCGGCCCCGTGGCCCCGGTCACCCGGATGCCGACCGCGGATCCGGCGGTCATGCGCCTGGTGGCCTGCGACTACTTCGTCTTCGACGAGGTGAGGCCTCGTGGAGCATGGCTCGTTGGTGGCGACGACGCCTGCCACTTCGTTGCGGTGGTGTCTGGCCAGGTCGACCTCGAAGATCGGTGGAACCTTCCGCCGCTCGGTCCTGGCGATGCCGTGCTCCTCCCGGCGTCGGCCGGCCGGCAGTCACTGACCGCGACCGACGACGCCACCCTCCTGCGCGTGACACTTCCGTAAAACACGCGGTCGAACGCGGGCGAAACCGGGGTTGGGGGCGTCGCCACGGCTGCCTACACTCCCGCTCCCTCCGGAGCCCGCCATGGCCTCGCCCGCTCTCGTCGCCATCGCTGCGTGCGCCACGCTCGCGATGTCGGGCTGCGCGTCGCTCGGGAAGCCGAAGTGGCTCGAGCCGCCGGCCTCGGCCCGCGTCCAGCAGCGTCGGGCGGTGCGGTTCGATCCGTTCATGGAGAACGACATCGGTCCGTCGCTACTCCGCCAATACACCACCCTCGACGGCACGCGGCCCCGTGACTACGCCGAACCCGTCGCCGAGGTGAAGCGGGCGCGGTGGTGGTCGCAGCCGCTGCGGTGATCTGCCGTCGCGTGCCCACGTGTGTATGATCGGGCGACCCGAGTCCCCGGAATCCACGTCATGCCCGCCCCCGACTCCCGGCCGCCCCGTGGCCGTCCCTCCCGCCCATCCGGCAGCTTCAGGCCCGGAGGCTCCCGTCGTCCATCCGGCCGGCCCGCCACCGGCCCCCGCCGCCCGCCGCCCCGCGGTGGCGACGGGGCGGGCGAGCCCTCGGCCGACGACGGCCTCGAGCGGCTGCAAAAGGTGCTCGCAGGGGCCGGCCTCGGCAGTCGCCGCGCCTGTGAGGATCTGATCACCGCGGGGCGGGTCGAGGTGGATCGGAAGGTGGTCACCACGCTCGGTGTTCGTGTCGATCCGCATGCCCAGGAAATCCGGGTGGACGGCGAGAAGCTGCCCAATCCGAAGCGGGTCGTGTTCATGCTCAACAAGCCCGTCGGCGTCGTGACCACCAACGCCGATCCCGCCGGCCGCCCGCGGGTGGTCGACCTCGTGCCCGGCGACCACCGGCTGTTCGCGATCGGCCGGCTCGACCGGATGAGCGAGGGCCTGATCCTGCTCACCAACGACGGCGGACTCGCGAACCTGCTCGCCCATCCGCGGTATGGCGTGGAGAAGAAGTACCTCGTGCAGGTTGCCGGCGTGCCGTCCGAGGAACTTCTCGAAAAGCTCCGTCGGGGCATCCGGCTCGCCGAGGCGGAGGTCCACGCGAAGCGGGTGTCGATCCGTTCGCAGCACAAGCAGAGCGCCGTGCTGGAGATGGTGCTCGACGAAGGGAAGAATCGCGAGATCCGTCGCATGCTGGCCACGCTCGGCCACAAGGTGCACCAGCTCAAGCGGGTGGCCGTGGGCACGCTCTCCCTCGGCAACCTCCTGCCCGGGCAGTGGCGACAGCTGGCCTGGAACGAGATCGCGTCGCTCCGCAAGGATGCCATCGCCGCCGTCGGCCCCGACGCGGAGCGCGAGCGTCCACGGCCCGCAGGTCGTCGGCCGGGAGGGCCTCCGCGGAGGCCGGGTGGCCGCGGCCGACCTGGCGGCCGGCCGCCGGCTCGTCCCGCCCGCCCCGGACAAGCCGGCCAGCACGATCGAGGAGAACCGCGGGCGCGGCCGTCGGGCCGCCCGCCCGCCCCGGCCAAGGGCGTGGGACGCGGGGGCCCGGTGCCGCGCCGCCGCAAGCGGGCCGGCAAGGCCTCGCAGTGGCGATCACGACCCGCCGGCGGGGAGGGCTGATCGATGGCGGAGCCAGCCATCGCCCACCCTGGTCAGGCGCCGGCGGTGCTCCGTGCGCGGGTCGTCTCGCACGACGAGGTGGCGGCCGGGACCTGGCGGATCCGCCTCGACTGTCCGCCGATCGCGGCCCGGGCGATCCCGGGGCAGTTCGCCATGCTGCGGCTCGCCGGTCGCTGCGACCCGCTGCTCGCCCGGCCGTTCGCGGTGTACGACGCGTTTTCCGACGGCATCGAGCAGCGCTACGCCGACTTCATCTACCTCGTGCACGGCCGGTTCACGACCGCACTGACGGACGTCCGCATCGGCGACGAACTGCTCGCCTGGGGGCCGCTCGGCAACGGGTTCGCGACCCCGGCAACCGAGCACCTCGTGCTCGTGGCTGGCGGCATCGGGCAGACGGCCCTGCTGGCGCTGGCGCGGGAACGACTCGGCCTGGCCTCGTACGGCGGGCCTGGGCGGCTCGTGCCGCGGGCGACGCGGGTGACGCTGTGCTGGGGTGCTCGCACCGCCGCGATGATCGCCTGCGCCGACGACTTCCGCCGGGCGGGCTGCGACGTGCACCTCGCCACTCTCGACGGGTCGGCGGGCGTGCAGGGCACCGTGGTCGACCTGCTCGATGCGCGGTTCGCGAACGGACTCGACGCCGCGGCCACGCGGATCGCCTGCTGTGGCCCGGAGCCGATGATGGAGGCGGTGGCTGGATGGTCGGCTGCCCGCGGCGTGCCCTGCGAGGTGTCGCTCGAGACGCCGATGGCCTGCGGCATCGGCATCTGCTTCACGTGCGTGGCGCCGATTCGAGGCACCGACGGCGACTGGGACTACCGCCGCACCTGCGTCGAGGGACCGGTGTTCGAGGCCGATCGCGTCGTCTGGTGACGTGGCGGCCCAGTGACGCGGCTTTTCTGTGCCGACTGCGGAGGGGCTCGTTCGCTCAGCCCTTGGCGGCCGTGCCGCCCGACTTCGCCGCGGCCTTGCCGCCCGACTTCGCAGCGACCTTGCGGCCCTTCGACGGTGCCGCGGCCGCGCCGGTGCC
>JBJTRH010000391.1:0-28724 GCA_046076065.1 Planctomycetaceae bacterium
CGCATCACGGCGGAGGCCTCCCCATGACCCGGCGTCGCGCGCGGCTCATCGCGTTCTACCTGCCGCAGTTCCATCCGATCCCGGAGAACGACGAGTGGTGGGGCACGGGCTTCACCGAGTGGACAAACGTATCCAAGGCGGAGCCGCTCTTTCCCGGCCACGAGCAGCCGCAGATCCCGGCCGACCTCGGCTACTACGACCTCCGCGTGCCCGAAACGCGGGCCGCGCAGGCCGATCTCGCCCGGGCCCACGGCATCGAGGCCTTCTGCTACTGGCACTACTGGTTCGACGGCGACCGCTTGCTGGAGCGGCCGTTCGCGGAGGTGCTGGCGTCGGGCGAGCCCGATTTCCCCTTCTGCCTGGCCTGGGCCAACGAGACCTGGTCGCGTCGCTGGCTGGGCGAGGAGAAGGAGATCCTCCGCAAGCAGACGTATGCTCCGGGCGACGCCGAACGCCACGCCCGCTGGCTCGTCACCGCCTTCGCCGACCGCCGCTACCTCCGCGTCGATGGCCGGCCAGTGTTTCTCGTCTACCGTCCGCTCGACCTCCCCGATCCGCTCGCAGTGACCGGCGCGATCCGGGCGGAGGCTCGCCGCGCCGGCCTCGCCGATCCCTACCTGCTCGGCATGTCGTCGCATGCGGTCTCCGACATGCGGCCGCTCGGCTTCGACGCCAACGTGGAGTTCGAGCCGCAGCTCGGCGTGCTGGCGAACCCGATGGCCGACGGCCTCAAGATCTACGACTACGCGGCGGCCCGCAGCCGGATGGTGCACGGCAAGGGGGGCTTCCCGGCGCACCCCTGCGTGATGGTGTCGTGGGACAACACCCCGCGGCGGGGCGAGAACGGGATCGTGTTCACCAACGCCTCGCCGGCGGCGTTCGAGCAGGCGCTCCGCGAGACGATCGCAAGCATCGCCGATCGGCCGGCGGAGGAGCAGCTCGTGTTCGTGAACGCCTGGAACGAGTGGGCCGAGGGCAACCACCTCGAGCCCTGCCTGCGGCACGGCCACGGCTTCCTCGACGCCGTCGACCGTGCCACCGCCACCTAGCATGGCCGAAACGATCCTCTACAGCGGCGCGGTGGCCCAGACGATCCGTCAGGGCGGCCTCTCCTGGTTCCACCTGCAGTTTCTGCTCGGCTTCCGCCGGCTCGGCCACGAGGTGATCCTCGTCGACCGCCTCGACGCCGGGATGTGCACCGACGATCGCGGCGAGCCGACCGCCTTCGCCGACTCGGTGCAGCACCGCGGCTTCCTCGATCTGGTGCGCCGCTTCGGCCTCGAAGGCTCGTTCTCGCTGGATGTCGACGACGGCCGGCAGCGGCTCGGCCTTCCCCGGGCCGACCTCGTCGGCCGCGCGCGGTCCGCCGCCTGCCTGGTCAACGTGATGGGCTACTGCCACGACCCGGCGGTGCTCGCGGCGGTGCCCCGCCGTGTGTTCCTCGACATCGACCCCGGCTTCCCGCAGATGTGGCGGAGCCTCGGCCTCCACGATGCCTTCGCCGGCCACGACCGGTTCGCCACGCTCGCCCGGGGGATCGGCCGGCCCGACTGCACGATCCCGACCTGCGGGCTCGAGTGGATCACGCTGCCCCAGCCGGTGGTGCTCGCCGAGTGGCCCGCCGCGCTCCCGCGGCCCGAGGCCGCCTTCACGAGCATCGGCGCCTGGCGCGGGCCGAACGGGCCGGTGGACTTCGAGGGGCATCGCTACGGCCTCCGCTGCCATGAGTTCCGGACGTTTCTCGATGTTCCCGGCCGCTGCCCCGGCGAGACCTTCGAGCAGGCGCTCGAGATCCACGAGGGCGACCGCATCGACATCGAGGCCCTCGCCGCGCATGGCTGGCGGCTCGTCTCGCCCGCCGTCGTCGCCGGAAGCCCCGAGGCCTACCGCCGCTTCGTGCAGGGCTCGAAGGCCGAGTTCATGGTGCCGAAGCAGATGTACGTCGACACCCGCGGCGGCCTGCTCAGCGACCGCAGCGCCGCCTACCTGGCCTCGGGTCGCCCCGTGCTCGCCCGCGACACCGGCCTCGCCGGCCTCTATCCGCTCGGCGAAGGGCTGCTGGCCTTCTCGACCCCCGACGAGGCGGCGGCGGGCGTGGCCGCGATCGCGGCCGACTATCCGCGGCACTGCCGCGCGGCGCGGGAGCTCGCGGAGGCGACCTTCGACTCCGACCGCGTGCTCGCCCGCTTCCTCGACGACGTGCTCGCATGACCGGCGCAGCGCCCCGCACGATCGTCGTCGCCGGCGCGCTCGCCACGAAGCCCGGCAACGCCGGTGGAGCCTGGGAGCGGTTCAGCTTCGCCGCCGGGTTCCGTCGCCTCGGCTTCGACGTCCTCTTCGTGGAGGAGGTGGCGGCAGTCCCCGAGCCCGCCGCCGTCCGCTGGTTCGACGACGCGGTGACGTTTTTCGGTTTCGGGGCCGCTGCCGCGATCGTGGGACCGCACGGCTGGTCGCACGGCCGCACCCGCGACGACGTGCGGCGAGCGATTGCCGGGGCCTACCTGCTCGTGAACCTCAGCGGCAATCTCCGCTCGCCCGATCTGCTCGAATCGGCCCGGGCCACGGCTTACATCGACGTCGATCCAGGCTTCACGCAGATCTGGCACGCCGATCCCGGCGTCGGCTATCTCGTCCCGCGGCACGACCACTACCTCACGATCGGCGAGAACATCGGCTCGGCCGGCTGCCCGATCCCGACGGGCGGGCTCGCCTGGAAGCCCACCCGCCAGCCGCTGCTGCTCGACCACTGGCCGGCAACGCCCTCGACCTCCTGCACGCGGTTCACGACGATCGCGAGCTGGCGGGCGCCGTTCGGCTCGCTGCTCCACGACGGCGTGACCTACGGCCTCAAGGTCCACGAGTTTCGCCGGCTGCTCGACCTGCCCCGCCGCGTGCCGGCCACATTCGAACTGGCGCTCGAGATCCACGACGGCGACGCCCGCGACCGCGAAACGCTCGTGGCCAGCGGCTGGCATCTCGTGCCACCCGTCGCCGCCGTGCCGACACCCGCCGCCTTCCGTGACTACATCCAGCAGTCCGACGCCGAGTTCTCGGTGGCCCAGGGTGTGTATGCGCACGCCGCAAGCGGCTGGTTCAGCGATCGCAGCACGCGGTACCTGGCGAGCGGCAAGCCCGTGCTCGTGCAGGACACGGGGCTCACGTCGATCCCGACGGGCGAGGGCATCGTGACCTTCCGCACGCTCGACGACGCCGTGGCCGGCGCCGAGCGGATCACCCGCGACTATTTCTCGCACGCCCGCGCGGCCCGACGGATCGCCGAGACGCACTTCGCGAGTGACATCGTGCTCCGTCGCCTCCTCGCCGACTGCGGCCTCGATGCATAATCTGGACGCCGCGATCGCATGAAGGAGCAGCCGATGGTCGACCCGCGACCGATGCATGCGGTGCTCGTCGCCCTGGGGAGCTCCGGAGACGTCCACCCGTTCATCGGCCTGGGCCGCGAACTGGCCCGCCGCGGCCATGCCGTGACGCTCGTGGCCGCGGGATGGTTTCGCGACGTCGTGGAGCGGGCGGGGCTCGAGTTTCTCGACCCGCTCCCGGAGCTCGACTTCACCGCGAGCATCCGCGACGAGCGGCTCTGGCATCCGCTCCACGGGGCGCGGCTCGCGCTCGACCTGCTGAGTCGGCCGCTGCTCGAGCCGGTCTACCGCATCATCGAGCGGGCGCGGTCGGCCGACCAGGCCGCAGGACGGCGCACGGTGGTGGCGGCGTCGACCCTCGCCTACGGAGCCCGCGTGGCCCGCGAGCGGCTGGGGGTGCCGCTGGCGACCATCCATCTGTCGCCGATAATGATCCGGAGCCTCGACGACCCGCCGCGGATTCCCGGGCTCGTCGTCCACCGGGGGCCGCGGTGGTTTCGCCGCCTGCAGTGGAGCCTGGCCGACACCCTGCTCGACGCGGCCATCGGCCGCTGGCTCGCCCCCTTTCGCGCAGGGCTCGGTCTGCCGCCGGTGCGGGGGCTGTTTCGTGAATGGATCCACTCGCCCGACGCGACCCTGGGAATGTTTCCGGAGTGGTTTGCACCACGCCGGCCCGAGTGCCCGCGCGCGATCGAGCTCGTCGGGTTTCCGCTCTACAGCGAGGAGGGGGCGACCGAACCACCGCCGGAGGTGATGCGGTGGATCACGGACGGGCCCGCTCCGCTCCTTTTCACCCCCGGCAGTGCCAACGTCCACGGCCATGCGTTCTTCGCCGCTGCAGCGGATGCGTGCGGCCGGCTGGGCCGCCGCGGGCTCCTGCTCACGCGGTTTCCCGAGCAGATCCCGCCCCGTCTCCCTCCGGGGGTGCGGCACGTCGAGTTCGTCCCCTTCCGCTGGCTCGTGCCGCGAGCGGCGGCGCTGGTTCATCATGGCGGCATCGGCACGCTCTCGCAGGGGCTCGCCGCGGGCGTGCCGCAGGTGGTGATGCCGATGGGCTTCGATCAGTTCGACAACGCCGCCCGCCTCGAACACCTCGGCGTGGGCACCGGGATCGCCCGTCGCAGGTTCCACGGGCCGCTGCTGGCCACGACCCTCGCCCGTCTCCTCGGCGACCCCCTGGTGGCCGCACGCTGCCACGCGGTCGCTGCTCGCTTCGGACCACACACCACGCTCGCCACGGCCGCGGACCGCGTGGAACGGATCACTGCACGGAGCTGACAGGGCAGTGCTGCTGCGGCCGCGACGAGCAAGCCGACGGCGGTCAGTCGCCGCGCTCGTCCGGTATCTCGCGGACGGAGCGGGGCACCTTCTGCCGGAAGTTCTCGACGCCGCGGAAGCCGTCCGTGCCGCGGCCCCACCGGCGGCGATGGGCGATCATCTGCTCGAGCCGCTCGATCCGATCCCGCGTGACCGGGTGGGAGTCGAGGTAGGAGCCGAGCCCCACCGCGACCGCGCCGGCCGCCTCACTGAGCGGATTCGACGCCGCGAGCGGCCGCACTGTTCGACGCCGCGCCTCGAGCCGCCGAAAGGGCGCCACGGCCGCGGCGGGCTCGTAGCCGGCCGCCATGCCGAGGTGGAGGCCCACCGTGTCGGCTTCGAGCTCGTGGTACTTCCGATACCCGCCGCGGACGAGCGCGAGCGGCAGGTCGGCCATCTTGCCGACCTCGCCGAGGCCTATCCGCTCCATGGCGAGCCGCGTCATCAGCCGCTCGATCGCGTGCCGCTGGTCGACATGGGCGATCTCGTGGCCCAGCACGAAGGCCAGTTCCGCCTCCGACTCGAGAAACCCGAGCATGCCCGTGGTCACGAACACCTGCCCGCCGGGCAGTGCGAAGGCGTTGACGTCGGGCGAGTCGACCACGTGGAATCGGTACTCGATGTCGCGGCGCCGCACATGCGCGGCCACGTCGGCGCCCACCGACTCCACATAGCCGCTCCAGGGTGATGCCGTGACCTCGCGCCAGCCACCGGAGGCGGCGAGCTCGCGGCCCAGCCGCATCTCCTCGTCGGCCGACACCCGCACGAGCGTGAGCCCACACTGATCCACATCGCGGACCATGTCGGCCCAGACTTCGAAGGCGGAATCGGCGCTGACGGAGTCGTCCATATCGCCCCGCAGCACGGCCGCCGCTGCGGCTGCCATCACCACGAGCAGCAGCCACCACCAGGCATCGGCCGGCGATCGAACGCGGACGGTCATGGCAGGTCTCGCAGCCGGGGCTTGAATCGCGTGTAGGTCCACGAAGCGGCGAGCAGGAGAATCCCGAGCAGCAGGAAGGAGAGGATCCGGTAGGGCGTGTCGAGATGGCGGAGATCGTGGAAGAAGAGCTTCGCCACGCCTGCGCCCAGCACGGCGAGGCCGCAGGCCCGCAGCCCGCGATCGGGCCGCACGAAGCCGAGCACGAGCAGCGCCGCGCCCTCGATCCCCAGGGCGGCCGTCAGCAGCGTGGGCGGCATCTCGTGCACGAGCAGGATCGCCAGCAGGGCCGTGCCGAGAATGGCGTAGAAGGTGCGGCGGTGGGCGTCGAGCCAGGCGAGCAGCCGGCCGACTCCGTGGAGGGGATTCCGCACGCGGGCGTCGGGCGGGCAGAGCAGTTCGCTGAGGAACAGGCATGCCACCACGAATCCGCCGAGCAGCGCCGGGCTCAGGAGACCGTCGGGAGCATCGGGCACGGCGAACCCGGTTCCCCAGCTGCGGGCGAACGTCAGCAGGGCGATCGCATGGCTCTGCCAGCGGAGGTGGGCGGTGGCGCGGCGGCGGCCGAGCACGAGCAGCGCCAGGCCGACGACCGCCCAGCCGGCGACCGCGAGCACGCGGCCGAGCTCGAAGCGCAGGAGCACGAGCAGCACCACCGTGCCCGTCCACGAGAACACATGGCCGAGCGCCCGCTCGCTGCCGGCCAGCAGCGGCCTGAGCCGCGGGCCCGTGAGCCGGAGCGCGAGACCCGCGAGCACGAGGATCACGGGCACGACCGTGAGCACCCGGTGCGACACGCCGCCCGTCATGCCGACGTTCGTGAAGTTCGCCAGAAACAGCCGGCCCACCGTCAACGCCATGGCGACGTAGGCATGCCACCGCAGGCCGGCATGCGGCAGCGCGACCCCGAGGCCGAACGCAGCGACGGCGTATCCGGCCCAGCCGAGGGCGACCAGCGGTGCCGGCAGGGCGTGCCACGCAAGCAGGAGCGACACCGCCGTCGCGGCGAGGAGCGAGGCCTGAGACACGGCCCACTCGGCCGGATCGACGCCGGCGAAGCGGCGCGGCTCCGTCAGCCTCCAGCCGATGGCGTGCAGGATCACGGCCGTGGGCGCGAGCCAGGCCCAGGGGGGCACGCCGCCGGCCGTGCCGTCGACGAGCCGGCTTGGAAACGCGTTGACGAGCACGAGGGGCACGAATGCGAGACACCCGACGATGCAGGCCTGCCAGTAGGCGTCGACGGATCGCCACCGCACCGCGAACTCCAGCAGCAGCCACGCCAGCACGAGCCACGCAAACCCGATCATCTGCGGGCCCAGGCCGAGGTGCCGCTGCCAAGCCTCGCCGCCGAGCACGAGGGCGACCAACGCGGTGGCGGCATAGCTCGCCGCCGCCTCGCCGGCGACCAGGGGCCTGCCGCTACGACCGAGGATCACTCGGTTCGCCGCCAGCGCCAGGGCGGCGGCCACCGCCGACGGAGTCCAGCGGGCGAGCGTCACGCCGAGCACGGTCGCCGCGCCCCCCGGCGGCACGTCGAAGGCGATGAATCGCGCGAGCAGCACGCCGAACACCATCACCGCCAGCGTGCGGAGGTGCCGCCGCCCGAGAGCCATGCCGAGCAGGAACAGGATCTCGGCCTCCATCAGCAGGCCGACATGCAGCCGCCACCCGGCCTGGAATCGCACCCAGAGCGCCGCCGCCCAGAGCGCGGCCGCGATCGTGATCGCGAGGTCGGGGCCGTCGTTCGCCGTCTCCGTGGCGTCGCAGCCCCGCCCCCGGCCCACGATCAGCCGGCAGACCGTGCTCACGCCGTAGGCCGCTGCCGCCGCGGCGAGGAACAGGTCGAGGCCCTCGAGCGACGGCGGCCAGTGCAGCAACGACACGCCGAGCAGCCCGCAGAGGTTGAAGGGCGCGATCGCGCGGGCCAGCCCGGTCCGCCCGCGGGCCGTCATTACCACGTCGTAGGCCTCGAACATTGCCCAGCAGGCCCAGACGATCGCCATCCCGGTGGACATGGCCGGCAGCAGCACGGGCCCGTCGTCCGCCGGCGGATAGCGCACGGCGAGGATGCCGTAGGTGCAGAGGATCCCGGCCACGGCGAGCATGGACCACTCGCGACGGGCGGCGACGGCCAAGAGCGTGCCCGCGAGCACCACGCACGCGGTGGCCGCGAAGGCGGACGGTGGCCCGAGGACGACGGCCGCGAAGGCCGCCGCATAGGCGACCGCCACCAGCGCGGGAATCCGCAGCTGCAGGGCGTGCACGATCATGCCGCAGGCCACCGCCAGCAGCAGGCCGAGGGCGAGCCGCGGATCGTCGATGACGCGGGCCGCCTCGAGCCCGTGCATCGCGTAGGTGGTGACGTAGAGCCCGCCCCACCCCGCGGCCGACAGCCCGAGGGCGAGGCTGCGGTAGTCGGGCCAGCGCTGCATCGCGAGCCCACCGGCGAGCAGGCTGCCGCTGACCGCCAGGGAGATCGCCACGCGGCCGACGGGGCCGAGATGGACCATCGACCAGCCGACGAACAGCGACACGCCGATCACGATCAGGAGCGCACCCGCCTTGCTGAGCACGCTGCCGCCGATTCGTTCCTCCCAGGTGGAGGCGAGTGTCCGCCATCCGCCGCGGAGTGCATCGCCGACCCGGTCGGTGACGACAGCCTCGCGGCCGGGCATCGGCCCACGCGATGGTCGCGCCATGCGATCGGACGGATCCTTCGCAACGACGAGATCGTCGAGGCCCGGAGATTCACGTGCCCCCGGCAGCGGCGGCGGCAACGACGGCGCTGCGGACCACGGCAGGTCGAGATTGGCCTCCGCTGGAATCGGTCGTGCGACGACGGCCTCCGGCTGGCGAACTGCCGCCGGAGCGGTCGCCGGCCGGTGGGGTGAGTCAGGCTCGGTCGCCGGCTCGAACCGCGGCATGGACAGCCTGCGTTCCATGGCCCGCAGGTCGGCCTCGAGCCGTCGTGCCCGCCGCCACGCCGCGATCGCCACGAACGGCGCGATCACGTAGAACACCGCGATCAGGAACCCGAGCACCGCGAACAGCACTTCCGCCATGATCCGACCCCGGCGACACGCGGCTCCCTCCGCCAGCGGACACTATACCCTCGCGCGACCGTCGAGGGCTCGACGCGCGGGCAGATGCCCCGCTCACACCCCGAGTTCGGCGAGCATTGGCGGGAGCACCTGCCGGTAGTCGAAGAGCTCTTGGGCGATCTCGCGGGCCTTCCGGCAGTGCGCGGGGTAATCCGCGTTGATGCGGTTCACGGCGTCGACGATCTCGTCCATCGTGGCGAAGCCGAACAGCCCCGTGCCCGTCGGCAGCACGTTGCTGAAGCCCGTCTCCTGCGTGATCACCGGCCGGCCAGCGGCGAGATACTGGGCGCTGCGTTCGCTGAACCAGCCGCTTCGCAGGCGGATGTTCTGGTCCTTGGCCACCGTGAACTCGCCCCGCGACTCGCCGATAAACGCGCGGTAACGGTCGAGATCGGGCGAGAACGACATCGCATCGCTCACCACCCAGCCGTGCGCCTCGAGCAGCGCGCGATCCTCGGGCTCGTAGCTCGCCAGCGCCACCTCGAACTCCTGCTCCACCCGCCGCGGCAGGTCGAGGAACTTGAGATACTCGTGGTGCTTGCTCCAGTGATACACCTCCCCCTGGAACACCACCTCCCGCCAGGGCTGCTTCCAGTTGCCCACGGTCGTGAACCGCCGGCAGGCGGCGGCGGGGGGCGGATCCCAGAGGTCGCAGACCACCACCGGGGGCTGCGGCGTGAAGTGGAAGGGGGCCGGCATCGGCACGCGGCAATCGGGCCGGTTGTAGTTGAGGCCCCAGGTGTAGAAGGCGCAGTGGGCGGCCAGGAAGTCGATCGTCTCCTGCCGGCCCTCGTGCACCTCGATCTCGGTCTCGACCGGGTCGGTCTCCAGGTAGACGAGCCGATTGGTCGCGGTGTGCTCCGGCAGCGGCACCGTGCCGCCGTGGTAGTTGATGATCAGCGCGGCGTCCTTGTAGAGCTGCTTGAGCGCCGTGTCGCTCATGCCGTACACGCGGCCGTCGTCGTGGAGGGCGTGGAAGGCCCAGCGGTCGGCCATGTCGAACCGCTTCATCACCCGGCCGATGAAGTCGGCCGCGAGCGCCGAGGAGTCGTCGTCGTCGTTGACCATGAACATCGACGGCGTGCGGGCGTGGGCCTCGACGTAGTAGGGCTCGTAGCCGAGCCGGCGGAGCCCCTCGAGGTAGTGCATCTGGCCCCACACGGCGCCCGCCACCGGGATCTTCGTCATCATCCCGAGCATCACGATCTTGGTCATGCGGCGGTCTCCGGGGCCGGCTGCGGCCCGAGCGAGGCGAAGGTGACGAGCGTGAAGCCGGCCGCGGCGAGCCGCTCGCGAAGGCCGGGCGTGCAGAGCACCTCCACCTCGCGACGCCGCTCGTGGCAGTACATCGTCTCGAGCGCGGGATCGAGCCCCGGATGGCAGCCGAGTTCGATCACCTCGGCGGTCGATGCCTGGAGGATGTCGAGGATCGCCTCGACCGACAGGCACTCCGCCGCCGAGCGGCCGTCGCCATACTGGCCGTAGAAGCCGCCGGCATAGGCGACGGTGCGGGAGGCGTCGCGAAGCACTATGCCCAGGCGGGCGGCGATCTCGCAGGCGACCGGCCGCACCGGATCGTCGCGATGCACGTGCTGGTGGCTGTCGAGGTGCGTGGGCGGGCGGCCTACGAGCCGCTGAAACTCGTCGACCTGCCGCTCGCACTCCGCGCGGACGGCCGCCGGATCCTCGATCGGCACCACGCCGTAGAGCTTCCGCCACCGGCCTCCGAGGCACGTCCACTCACCGAGATCGAGGTGTAGACCGAGATCCGTGAAGCCCTCGGCCGCGGCGCGGGCCACCGCCGCCTCGGCATCGGGCCGGCGGACCATCAGGCTGGCGCTGGTCACGATGCCGTCCCGCCACGCGGCGAAGATCCCGGCCGAGGTCAGCGGCGTGTAGCCGAGGTCGTCGGCGTTGACGATCAGACGTCGCGCTGGGAGTGTCACGTCGGCTGCTCCGGCCGCCCGTCGCAAGGGATCAGGCCGATCTCCCGCGCGTTGCGATCGAAGGCGTCGCGGATGCGGGCCGTGAGCCGGCCGCCCCGCCCCGCCGTCCAGAGCACCGCCATCGCCGCGATGCCCCCGAGCACCGCGGCCACGCCGGGCTCGAAGGCGGCCGCGAAGGCCACGCTGCCCACGAACGCCACCAGCACCGTCCAGCCGAGCCAGGTGGGGCTGAAGCGATACCGCAGCCGCACCAGCCGCTTCCCCTCGCCGTGCTCCTCCTGCACGCTCGTCACGCGGACGCACGTCCACGGATGGCCGAAGACCTCCACGTCCCAGTCGCTCCAGCCGCTGTCGAGCGTGACGCCCCAGCGGGCCGCGGCGAGCTCCGCCGCGGTGCGCTGCACCACCTCCGGTCGCTCGCCCCACGCCTCGCCCCAGTACGACCGCACGGCACGGCCCCACGGCCACCGCCAACCCGTCCGCCCCTCGGCAGGACGCGATTCGATCGAGGCATACCGCGCGAGCCGCGCCCGGTAGTGGGCCCACGACCGCACCAGCGGCTGGAGGTACGAGAGCACCGCCACGGTGACCCGCGACCGCGCGCCGCCCGCCCCACGCGGCAGACGTGCCTGGGCCGCCTGCAGGATCGCCACCACGACCGAGAGCCCGAGCATCGCCGCCGCGAGGATCCCGGCCGGCCGCCACGCGAAGGCGTTCACCGCCACGAGCAGCGCCGCGAGGTGCCATTCGAGCGTGGTGGGAATCATCGCCCAGTGCGCGGTAGGCGCGGTGTAGAGACACTGAAACAGCCCGGTGCCGAACGTGCCGCGGTAGACGAGCGCCTCCCGCATCTGCAGCCCGCGGAGCGAGGCGCCGTAGAGCACGCCCCGCCACTTCCAGGCGTTGCGGCCGTTGAACTTCTCAGGGTGCTTGAACCGCAGGAGCGCCTCCGCCTCGCCGTAGCCCGCCTGCTGCCGCAGGTAGGCCCGCGGCGTCTGCCGGCGGTGGTGCCAGACAAACGCGGCAGGGGCGAACGTGATCCAGCGGCCCGCCTGCTGCAGCCGCCAGCACACGTCGACGTCGTCGCCGGCGCGGAGAAACTGCGGGTCGAAGCCGTTGATCTGCTCGAGCGGCCCGCGACGGTAGGCCATGTTGCACCCCGGCACGTGCTCGGCCACCTGGTCGCTCTCGAGCACGTGCGTGGGCTGGCCCGGCGCCGCTCCCACGCAGGCGGCGAGCCAGCCGTCGTCGGGCGAGAGGTTGGGCCCCCCCACGGCGTCGGCACCGGTCGTCTCCAGCTGGTGGACGAGGTGCGCGAGCCAGTCGGGATCGGCATAGCAGTCGGAGTCGGTGTAGGCCACGATCTCGCCGGTCGCGGCCCGGAGGCCGACGTTGCGGGATTCGCTGAGGCCCCGGTTCTCCTGGCGGATCGTCCGCACCGCCGGGAACCGGGCCGCAGTCGCCGGCGTGTCGTCGGTCGAGCCGTCGTCGACGAGGATCACCTCATAGTCGGGATACCGCAGCCGGCCCAGCGACGCGAGGCACTCGGCGAGCGTGCCGCCGCCGTTGTAGGAGCAGACCACGACCGACACCCGCGGCGTGCGGGGCAGCAGCGTCGCAGGCTCGCCCGGGGTGACCGCAGCCACCGCCTCGTAGGCGGGCTTCGGCGTGCGATCGGCCCGGGTGATCCCGAACTGCCAGTCCTCGATCAGGTGGCCGCCGGTGTGCCAGAGGTCGGTCCACGAGAACACGAACGCGCCCGCCACGCCCAGCAGCGCGGCCTCGCGGAGGTGGCTCGCCAGGAAGGCGGCCTGCCCGGCCTCGCCGTGGCGAAGCGAGTCCATCCCGATCTCGCCGAGCACCACCGGCCGGTCGCCCACGAGATTCTGGAGCCGCAGCAGGTAGCGACGGAAGGCCTCGGCGTCGTGGAGATAGACGTTGAAGGTCACGAAGTCGAGGCACGGCAGCTCGAGATACTCGGTCGGCGGGAAGCTCGCGTAGGTCACGAGCCCGGCGGCATCGGCCTGCCGCGCGACGTCGGCGAGCGTGGCCACGAAGCGGGCGATGCGGCCTGCGCCGTGCAAGCGGACCACGTCGGTGGGGATCTCGTTGCCCACGGAGTAGCCGATCACGTTGGCGTAGCGGCCGCCGAGCGTGGCGGCCCGGCGGACGGCGTCGCGGGCCTCGCGACGGGCCCGGCCGCTGTCGAGGAAGCAGAGGTGCTTCGACCAGGGCACGTCCATCAGGATCCCGATGCCCGACTCCTCCGCCAGCGCCACGAGCCATTCCGGCGGCACCACGTAGGTGCGGATCGCGTCGACACCCGCCTCGACCATCAGCCGAAAGTCGGCCGCGGCCGTCTCCCGCTCGGGAAACGGCTCGCCGGCGGCGTTGGCCGGAAACGGCCCGTAGGTCACGCCCCGGGGCACGGCCTTGCCGTCGCCGCGGGCGAAGAATCGGCCCGCGACCCGCCACCGCCCCGGCGCGGCCACGCGCCTTCGGCCCCCGGGGTCGCCGCGGACCTCGGCGTCGGCATCGTGCCGCGAAGCGGGAGCGTGCAGCGGTCCCATGCGTCAGAAGGCGTCCTGCGGAAGCACCCGGCCGTCGGCGATGCTGCCGAGGCCGCGAAACACATCCGGATCGATCTCGTAGGTGATCGCATGAACAGACCCGTCCACGAACACGGCGTTGAGGGCCCGCGGGTGCGACGACCCGAAGGCCCCGCCGCCGGTGCCGTCGCCGCGATGGTCGGCCGCGGGCGGCTGGTCGGTGGTGCGGATCGTGTCCTCGTCCCAGCCCGCCGTGTAGCCCTCGTTGTCGTCGGCCTGCGGGGTGCCGAGCCCCGCCAGGTTGAGCCGCTTCTCACCGACGGCCAGTGTCTTGGAGGCGCCGTCGCGCACGTCCCGCATCCGCCGCAGGAGCCGCGGCCGGTCGCTGCCCGACTGCACCATCAGGCCGGTGCCCTGCAGGTTCGAGGCCGCGTAGTCGCAGAGGCCGTGCTCGAGGGCGAGGCCGGAGAGGTAGTTGACGTCGGTGTAGGTGACCGACTGCGGACCGCGTCGCGACGGGCAGAAGTAGAAGCCGTGCCGGGCGGCGATCGCGGCGATCATCCGGCTCATGTCATCGCGGCCCGCAGGCGCCCATGCGGCCGTCGCCTCGAGGTACGGCAGCAGCTGAAAGGCCCAGCCCGCGTCCTGCATCGCGCCGGTGGCGGGACGGCCGCCGAAGAAGTTCGGGGGCGTCCACCACTCGTTGCCCCCGGTCGGAAACGCCCCGAGCGCGTCGTGGTGCGTCTGGAAGGCGAGCCCCGCCTGCTTGAGCTGGTTCTTGCAGGCCAGGCTGCGGGCCGATTCCCGTGCCGACTGCACCGCGGGGAGCAGCAGGCCGATGAGGACCGCGATGATCGCGATCACCACCAGAAGTTCGACGAGCGTGAAGGCGGCGACACTCCGCGCAGCTGCGGCGGACGGCCGGGAACGATGCCCGGTCGCCGCGGCCTCGGATCCGATCATGGTCGAGTCGATGCCGCCACGCGGCCCCCGGGTGACGCCCTGACTAGCCCCGAGTATACCGACGCCGCGGAAACACCCCGCCGGCCCCCCCGGGGGCCGCGGCGGCGGCCGTCACGGAGGGCCTGGGCCCGCTTCGAGCCGGCCCCCGACGTCACACCGCGAAGGCGTCACCAACTCCCCTTGGTGATCACGCCGCCCTTCATCACGAAATCAACGCGCTCCGTGACCGTGATGTCCTCGAAGGGATCGCCCGGCATGGCGACGATGTCGGCCGCCTTGCCGACCGCGAGAACGCCGATGTCGTCGCGCATCAGCAGTGCGGCCGCGACGCTCGTTCCGGTCCGGAGGGCCCTCGGGATCGAAAGTCCGTTCGTGACCAGTTCGGCGAACTCGGCGGCATTGTTCTGCTCCAGCGGAAACGTGCCGAAGTCGCTCCCGAAGGCCACCTTGACGCCGGAGGCGGAGAGGTTGCGGGCGCTCTCGAGAATGGCCGCGGCATGTCTGCGATACTTCGCCCGGACATGGGGAGGCTCGTTGGCCGCCTCCCAGAAGGCATCGTCGTCGATGAGTCGAGCCTGCCGCACGACGGCGATCTGCGTGGGCACCAGATACACCCCGCGAGTCTCCATCAGTGTCAAGGTGTCGAGCGAGGCCATGCTGCCGTGCTCGACGCTCCGGACGCCCGCCAGCACGGAGCGGCGGATGCCCTCGTCGCCGTAGGCATGTGGAGTACAGGGAATGCCGAGATCCCTGGCCGTCGAGACCAGCGTGTCGATCTCGGACTGGCTGTAGGGCACCTGCGACGGATCGTCTGCCGGGCTGGCGAATCCTCCGGTGGCGCCGAACTTGATCCACTGCGAGCCCCGGCTCACCTCGGTGCGGACGACACGGCGAATCTCGTCGGGGCCGTCAGCCAGATTGTTCTGAACGGCGGGAGTCTGCACCGCCACGAGAGGGCGAGCGTCGCCGTGACCCCCGCTGGTGGACACGAGGTGCGCCGCCACGACGACCTGCGGGCCGGCCACGAGCCCCTTCTGCACCGCCCGCTGGAGCGACACCGTGGTGTAGCCTCCGAAATCCATGTCGCAGAGGTCGCGCACCGTGGTGAAGCCGCGGTCGAGCAGAACCCGAAGGGCCTGCACCCCCAGCACGGCCTTGTCGGCGGGGGAGAGAGCCCAGATCGCCCCCTCGTCCTCTGGCCGCATCGTGATGTGGACGTGGCAATCGATGAATCCGGGAGTCACCGTGTGCCGTGAGAGATCGACCACACGGGCCCCGGCCGGCCGCTCGACCGTCCGCCCCATGGCCGCGATCCGACCGTCTTGGACGAGGATCTCCATGGGGCCGAGGGCACCGTCGGCCAGTCCGTCCCAGACGTTCCCGGCCACGAGCACGACGGCAGGGGTCTGCGGCGGCGCGGCGACGCCACGACGAGGAACCTCCCCGAGCAGCACGCCGGCCGCTACGAGCGTGATGATGCGCATCGACTGCCTGAGTTGACTCATGTGCCCAGCGTAGGCAGCGAGCAGGACCGCTGCAACAACCGCTGCAACAGAGGACAGGGCGGCCGATGGCCTTTCGGCAAGCGGCGACGCAGAACCAGGCCCGCCGCAGCCCCGGCGACAACGAGCACCGCGGTCGCGGGCTCCGGCACGACCACGAGGTTCACCTGACCGGTGGTCGCGGTGTCGATCGAGCTCCCCGGGTACGTCGCCAGGAATGTCGAGTCGATCGTCAGCACGTTGTTGGTGAGGGCCCCGGTGTAGTTCACGAGCCGATAGGTGCCCGGCGTGAAGCTCCCGCCGAGTTCCGTCACCTGCAGCGTCCCGTCGAGCGTGAGGTCGCCGGTCGTCGAGATCAGGTCGTTGACGCCGCCGCCGACGGTGAAGGTGCTGGCCTGGAGTTCATAGGCGAGGACCGACGCCGAGTTGAGCACGAGGCCACCCGTCGACAGCGTGCCGATGCTGTTGCCCGGGGCCAGCGTGGCGGCACCGACGAACAGTGATCCGAGCGAACCGGTGCCGCCCACGACGGCGCCCGTCGCAATCGAGATCGCACTCGACGTCAGGCTGCCGTTCACCCGCAGCGTGCCGGAGTTCACCGACGTCGGGCCGGTGTGACCGGCACTGCCGGTGATGAGGAGTGTTCCAAGGCCGTCTTTGCTGAAGCCGCCGGTGCCGGTCAGCGACGCCCCGAGCGTGATCGTCCGGCCGGCGTCGACCGTGAAACTCTTGGCGGCCGTGCCTCCGAGCGTGAGCGCGAGCGCGTTGGACCCGGCGATCATCAGGTTGGCCCCGGCGAGATTCTGGATCGTGCCGCCAGTCCAGTTGAAAACGCGGGTCGCGGTGCCACCCCCGGTGCCATCCTGGCCGGCTTGGATCGTGCCCGAGCGGAGCAGGCCGCCGGCGAGGGCGTAGGTGGCGGAGACGTTTCCCGCGGCCGTGGTGTTGTTGCGGTCACCGAGCGTGAGCGTCGAGAGCACCGCGGTGCCACCGTTCTGGGCAAATGTGCCGCTGCCAGGACTCGATCCGGCCGAGTTCGGCTGCCGACCGATCACGGTCGTGACGCCGGTGAAGGTGCCCGACGCGGCGGTCATCGTCACGACCCCGATCCCGGTGGCCGACGTGCTGGAGCCCGTGTTGCCCTGACCGATATAGATGGTGGTGCCCGTGATCGAGCCGGCCCCGAACGTGACACTTCCGGTGGAACTGCCCCCTGCAGTGCCGTTGGCTCCGCGGCCAATCTGCACGTTATTGAAAGTGCCCGTCACGGTGCCGCCACTGAAATCGACGCTTCCGACGGCGCCACCGCTGGCGTTCGTGTCGAGGTTGCCAATATAGAGGTTCGCCCCGCCACCGACGCGGTTGGCGATCGTCACCGTCGGGTTGGTGAGGCCGCTGCGAAACTGAATCGCGCCTCCCGATCGCCCATTGCCGACGTTGGCCGCATCGAAGACGATCGTGTTACTCTGGCCGAGCGTGAGCGACGACTGAGCCCCACCGGTCGTGGCGTTGCCGCCGAGGTGCATCACGACGGTCGTCAGCGAGTTGGTGCCCCCGAGCGTCACGACGGCCGAGTTTCGCTGGCCGTTCCCCATCGCGAGGGTGCCGGTGGTGATGGAGACGCTCGCAAGACCGGAGGCGTCGAGAAACTGCTGGTAGTTGCTGGCATTCATGACGCCGGCACCGATCGTCACCGACGACGTGCCGCCGGCGTTCACCACGAAGCTGCCCGTGCCGCCGCTGCCGGTCATCACGACATAGGAGGAGGCGGTCGTTCCGGTGCCGCCGATGTTGAAGGCCGCTGCCCCCAGCCCCGTCACCGAGAGGGTCTGGCCGTTGGCGATCGCGACCCGTTGGGCCGATGCCGTGCCCGAGTTCAGGAAGCTGAGGCTGTTCACCGCCACACTGGAATCGACGATCGAACTCGCGGTGGCCGTGCCGGAGGCGCCCACGTTCGTGAACACGGCGTCGTTGCCGGCCACGGCGCCGTCTGGATCCCAGTTGGTAGTCGTCGACCAGAGCTGAGTGGCCCCGCCGTTATCCCAGGTGACGAGAGCGGCAGGAGCGGTGGATCCCGCGAACGCCCCGGCGACCACGGCGACAGCGAGGCCGGTTATCGATCGACGCGGCAACGAAACCATCATGGTGAACGACTCGGCAGGTACGGGAGACGGAAAGACCGGCGTGGCGAAAGCCCGCCCCACGGCCCCTGCTCACCGCAAGCGACGTGCCAACGCCCATCCGATTGCGACCTGCCCCACCGCGAAACGAGAGCGGCCCGTTTTTCAGATGTTTTTACGGCCGATCCGAAACCTTGCTTGATCGCATGCCTCGCGTTTGAGCGGCCGCTGGTGCGATTCGCTCCGGCAACGTGGAGCGAATTGCCCCAGCGCGATCTGCGATCCGGTGCGGATCGCTCCACCCCGCACAGGGGGGCTCCAACCTCGTCAAGCTCCGCTCACGGCTGACGGAAGCCAAGCAGGCACTGCTCGCCTCCCTCTGCGTCATCACCGGTGATCAGACCAGCTTCACGCGTCCCGACGGCATCCACATCATCGCCCTCGGGCATCTGCGTCCGTGAAAAGCTGACAGGACAGCCGGGTCCCACGACACACTGGACGAGTTCGGCTCAGTCGGTGGGCGGGCCGCGTCTCCGCCATCGCACGAGGCCGGCAACGCCCGCCGTGGCGAGCGTGGTGATGGCATACATGGCCGGCTCCGGCACGACGGTGATCGTCATCGCCGTGGCTGACGTCGTCCTTTCCCACGAGAGGGTGCCGCTCAGGGCCGGGTAGTTCACGGCCCCGAAATCGCCCGACAGCTGCCCATACTGGAGAATCTCGAAACTGTCGCCATACGACGGGACGAACCCGTTGTAGAGAACCACGTCGAGCGTGCCGCCGAGCAGGCTGAGCGCGCCCGAATCCACCACGCGGTCGTACTGCGTGCCGGGCTGAGTGCCGCCGAGCTCGATGAGCAGCGATGACGACGATGAAAACCGCCCGCCACTGAGGTTCGTGATCGCGGGAGAGTTGCCGGGAGAGTAGGTCCCGTCAAACACCACGTTCTCGAAGGAGCCGATGCCCGACACGGTCGAGCCCGCGGCGAACACGATCCTCTGGCCGACTGCCGAGCCATCGCCGTAGACATCGCCCTGATTGATGAAGTTGCCGTAGACCGTGCCACGCCCGACGAGGTTCTTGCCCTGCTCGAGCAGCATGCCGTTGGCAGCCCGGAGCGTGCCTCCCGCGGCCCCGTCGCCCACCTGCGTGAGCGAACCAAGCACGGCCACGTTGCGGTCCAGGAACTCGACTTCGTTGGTGTTGGTGTAGAGCAGACCCGCAGACGCAAATCCGACGTACGAGGATGAGTCGCCGACGGTCAGCTTGCCGCCGTCGGCCTCGATCCGGGAGCCATAGGAAGCGGAGACGAGACCCGAGATCGCTCCCGCCCCCACGACGTTCGCCCCCGCGCCGAGCGAGATGCCGTTGGCGGCGCGCAGGGTGCCCCCCGTGAGCGTCGACAAGCCGTTGACAGACGCCAGCCCCCTCGACACCAGTTCCAGCGTCGCTCCTGACGCCGCCAGGAGGCTGCCGGTGGTCGAAAACCCGTTGACGCTCGCCGAGTTGCCGGCGATCAACCGTCCCGCCGTCGCAGCGATCTCGTCGGTGAACGAGGTCCGCCCGGTGAGCGTGGTGGTGCCCGTTCCGGCGTTCCTGATGCTCCCTGTCCCACTCAGCGTGCCCGAGAACGTTACGGCATCGGAGCGGTTGAAGACGAGGGCCGAGTTGTTGACCACGTTGCCGGCGATTGATCCGGTCGTTCCGCCAGCGCCGACTTGCAGCGTGCCGCCGCTGATCGTCGTGCCACCCGTGTGGGAGTTGCTCCCCGAGAGCGTCAGCGTGCCGCCCCCCTGCTTCGTAAGGCTGCCGGGCCCGCTCAGCGCGCCCGAGTATGTCACGGCGTCGGAGCGGTTGAAGACGAGGGCCGAGTTGTTGACCACGTTGCCGGCAATCGATCCCGTCGTCCCGCCAGTGCCAACCTGCAGTGTGCCGCCACTGATCGTCGTGCCGCCCGTGAAGGAGTTGCTCCCCGAGAGTGTCAGAGCGCCGGCCCCCTGCTTCGCGAGGCTGCCGGTCCCACTGAGGGTGCCCGCGTAGGTCACGGGGTCGGAGCGGTTGAAGACGAGAGCCGAGTTGTTGACCACGCTGCCGGCGATCGATCCCTCAGTGCCACCCCCGCCGACTTGCAGCGTGCCACCACTGATCGTCGTGCCACCCGTGGAAGAGTTGTTCCCCAAGAGTGTCAGCGTGCCCGCCCCCTGCTTCGTGAGGCTGCCGGTCCCGCTGACGGTGCCCGAGTAGGTCACGGCGTCGGAGCGGTTGAAGGCGAGGGCCGAGTTGTTGACGACGTTGCCGACGATCGATCCCTCAGTGCCACCCCCGCCGACTTGCAGCGTGCCACCACTGATCGTCGTGCCGCCCGTAAAGGAGTTGCTCCCCGAGAGCGTCAGCGTGCCGCCCCCCTGCTTCGTGAGGGCACCGGCGCCGCTGAGAACGCCCGAGTGGGTCGAGGCGTCGGCACGATTGAAGATGAGCGTGCCATCGTTGACGAGGCTGCCCGTGCCACCGAGGAGGACGCCGGTCGCGCCGCCCGTGCCGATCTGGAGCCTGCCGCCGGAATCGAGGTTGATCGTGCCGCTGGCACCCTTCGAGAGCGAACCCGCCACCGACACAAGGCCGCCTGTCATCGTGAGCATGCCGGTGCCGAAGGCCCCCACGGCGAGATCACCGCTGGTGGCCCACGTGCCCCCCGTGATCGTGGCGGTGCCGTTGCTGCCGGGCTCGGAGCCGATGAAGCCGTCCGCATTGGTGACACGGCCGCCGCTCAGGTTCAGCGTGCCGGCGCCGTAGAAGCCGACGGAGAGTCTGTCGCTCATCTCCCAGGTGCCGCTCGACACTGCGGCGGTCCCGACGCCACTCGCGAAGTCGCCGAGAGTCCCTTTTCCGGTGGTGACTCTGCCGCCGGTCACATTGAGCGTGCCGGTGCCGAAGTATCCCACGCTGAGTTCGTCGCTGTTCGCCCAGGTTCCCCGTGACACGGTGGCCGTGCCCAGGCCAGTGGCGTTGAAGCCGAGGACACCGAACCTGCCGCTGGCAAGGCCGCCCGTAACGAAGAGATCGCCGGTGCCTGATTCGCCGATGGTGAGAAAACCACTGCTGGTCCAGGTTCCACTCTGCACGAGCGCAAGCCCGCTACTGCCCGGGTACTTTCCGAGGGTCGCGTTGCTGTTGGCCACGCTGCCCCCCGTCATGCGCAGCGCGCCGGCACTCAGCCTGCCCATGACGAGGTCGCCTGTGCCCGAACGTATCTGCAACAGCCCTGACGTTGCGGTGATGGTCAAGTCAAACTCGCCCGCAATGGAGGGAGCCTTGAGGTTGACCGTGCCCGTATTCGTCAGCGAGAGCGTGCCGGTGCCGTAGATGTTGCTCGCGATCGTCAGCGTGGTGGTCGCCTGATTGAACCGGAGCGTGCCGTTGGCGACGACATTGCCCGTGACCGTCGCGCCATTGTTGAGCTGCACGGTGTCGCCGGGCGCGATCGTGCCGCCGGCATAGGCCGACGCATACGTCGTGGTGGCTGCGCGCAGCGGCTTTGCCGGCACGCCAAGCGGCACGAGCAGGGCGAGCGCCCACGAGCCGACCCGCAGGGAACGAGCACCGTGCAGGGCACGCCGAAGAATCGTCGGGGACAACTGGCGCATCCGAAGAAACTCCAGGCGCACGCCCTGCCACGCACGCACCCTGCGCGATCGCCGAACTTCAAGAGCGCATGCTCAGCCCCAGAGCACCCTCGGAGGGGAGCCATTGGCACTACCGCAAAAGAAGGTCAACGTGTCGGGCAGACAGCGGTGACGGGTGCGTGCAGTAGCGAATCCAAAATGGGGCGAACCAAGGCCACAAACATAGGTGGGGCCATGGCAACTCGGCAAGCGTCGCCGCGAGCGCGTCCGCACAGCGAGCGGCAAGCCACCGCCGAGTGGACGCGCTCAACGGGCTCGCGAGCCGCGACTGGCGGTTGATTTCAGCGGCGGCCGTCGCGGCGGGCCTGGGCCCGCTTCGTGTTGGCCCGCACGCTGGCTGCCCGACGGGTGGTCTCGCCGTCGAACTTCAGCCGGGCGGCCATCGCCTTCGCCTTGGCCGACCGCTGCTTCGCGGCGTCGAAGGCGAGCCCGCGCTGGGCCACGGCGGCCTTCGGCGCGACCGGCTTCTTCCGCTTCTTGCTCGCCGTGGGCGTGGCCACCGGGGCGGGCTTGGGGGCCACGGCCGGTGCCGCGGCCACGGACGCAGCCGGCCGCTTTGCCGCCGGCTTCGGCGCCGCCTTCCTCTGCGCGGTGTTCATCTCGGTCACCGCCGACTTCAGGTCGCTGCGAACGCTCGCCCGGCTCCCGCGGGCGGCCTTGGTACGGGCCGCCTTGGTGGGCTTCGTCGCGGCCGAGAGCCGCGGCGCCCGCCCGCCGACGACCGACTTCACGCCCGCCGCCAGCTCAGTGAACCGGGCCTCGAGCCGCTTCACCGCACCGTCGAACACGTCGTGCTTGGCCTTCGTGCGGTCGTTGGTCGGGGTGCCGGCCTTCGCCGACCGCTTCGTCGAGCGGGACTGCGCGGCGTGCAGGTCGCGCCACTTGTCGCGGAGCCCGCGGGCCCGCTTCATCGCCGCCTCCACCTGCTCCCGCGTCGCCTTGGCGATCGTCGCCCCCATGCTCGACGCCAGCACCTTCTGCTCGGCGGCGGTGAGGAGGGCACGGACCTGGTCGAGCGTGGACGGAGCGGGGCGAGACTTGGCCATCGAGTGGGGTTCCTGGAGAGGCTGAAGACCGATGCACCGCCGGCATAGGCACCGGGAGCGACGTGCGAAAGAATAGGCCGCGACCACCGCCGGCGTCAAAAGCCCTCCCCGGGAATCCGCCATGCCCCTCGGCCTCCACTCCGCCTCCCCGCTGGCCGTCGACCCGACCACGCAGCGGGCGCTCGCCCTCAATCTCGACGACACGATCTACGGGAGTTTTTCCGAGATCGGTGCCGGCCAGGAGGTGGCCCGCTGGTTCTTCGCGGCCGGAGGCGCCGCCGGCACCGTGGCCAAGACGATGTCGGCCTACGACATGACCGTGAGCGACGCGATCTACGGCAAGACGAGCCGCTACGTGTCGCGGGAGCGGGTCGAGCAGATGCTGGCCCACGAGTTCCGGCTCCTGCACGAGCGGCTGGGCCTGTCTCGCGGGGGCTCGACACGGTTCTTCGCGCTCGCCGACACCGCCGCGGCCCGCTCGTTCGCCGGGGGCAACGAGTGCCACGCCTGGATGGCGATCCGCTTCCAGCACGCAATCGGCGCCGCCACGAGCGACGTCGTGCTCCACGTGCGGCTCCTCGACGCCGCCAACGCCGCGCAGGCCGACGCCCTCGGCCGGCTCGGCGTGAACCTCGTGCATGCCGCGTTCGCCCACTGGAAGTCGCCACGGTCGCTGATCGAGACCCTCCTCGAGCACGTCGGCCGCGAGCGGCTCGAGATCGACTGGATCCGCGTGGACGGCCCCGCCTTTAAGGACATCGACAACCGTTTGCTCGGGCTGCACCTCGTGCGGATCGGCTACACGCCGGCGGTGCTGTTCGACGTGGACGGCGCCCCGCTGCTGGCGTCGGAATCGATCCGCCACTCCCGCGTGCTCGTGGAACGCGGCCGCTTCGCCCCGGTCACGAGCCTCAACGTGGAGATGCTCGCCCGCGCCCGGGCCGCCTTCGACGCGGCCGCGAAGCCGGGCTCGGGGCCAGTGCGGGAGATCCTCGAAATCACGATGAACAACCTCCGCGACCGCGGCACCGCCGAAGACGCCGACTTCCTCGCCCGCGTCGACCTGATCACCGCGGTCGGCAAGCTCGTGCTCGTCAGCGACCTCGGCGCGTTTCACGCGCTCGGCGAGTATCTTGCCGACCGCAAGGTCGAGGCCACGGGCCTCGTGCTCGGCGTGCCCCTGCTCCGCGAGGTGTTCAACGAGAGCCACTATCGCCAGCTCGACGGCGGCATCCTCGAGGCCTTCGGGCGGCTGTTCACCCACGGCGTGCGGCTCTACGTGCACCCCACCCGCGACGTGATCACCGGGCAGGTGGTGACGGCCGACACGATGAAGGTGGCCCCGCACCTCACCCACCTCCTCGAGCACCTCCGCACCAACGGCCTGATCCTTCCGCTCGACTGCGATCCGGCCGAGCTCCGCACCTACTCCAGCGAGGACGTGCGAACGCGGATCTGCGCGGGCGATCCCTCGTGGCGGGAGCTCGTGCCGCCGCCGGTGGCCGACGCGATCGACCGCCACGGCTACTTCGGCGCGAGCTGCCCCACATGAAGCCCACCGTGCTCCGCGACCGGGCCGATGCCCCCGACGGCACGCCGCTCACGCTCCACGAGCACGACGGCGCCTTCACGATCCGGGTGGGCGGCGTGGAGCTGATGTCGAGCCGGCAGCACCACTCGGAGGAGCGGCTCGCCGAGCTGGCCTGCGGGGCGATCGCGGCGCGGCGGCGGGCCCGCGTGCTCGTCGGCGGCCTCGGCATGGGCTTCACGCTCCGCCGCTGCCTGGCCTGCCTCGCGGCCGACGCGGAGGTGGTGGTCGCCGAGCTCGTGCCCGCCGTGATCCGTTGGAACCGCGAGCCGGCCTACGGGCTCGCGGCCGACGCCCTCGCCGACCCGCGCGTGACCATCCACGAGGGCGACGTGGCCGACGTGCTCTGGAACGACGCCGGCCGCTTCGACGCCGTGATCCTCGACGTCGACAACGGCGCCGCGGGGCTCGTGGCGGCGGGCAACGACCGCCTCTACTCCGGTGCCGGGCTCGACCGCGCCCGCCGCGGCCTGCGGCCCGGGGGCGTGCTGGCCGTCTGGTCCACCGCCGCCGATCCGCCGTTTGTGGAGCGGATGCAGCGGGCTGGGTTCCGGACGACCGTGGAGAAGGTCCGCATCCACGCCTCCGGCGGCCCGTCGGCCTTCCTGTTCATCGGCACGGCGTGACGGTCAGTCGAAGATCGGGAAGAACGTGCCGAAGGCGGCCGCGCAGAACACGCCGGGATCGTTGAACCGCCGCCCCCGGTCGAGGGCCGTGATCGCCGCCATCGCCGCGTCGTCGAGCGTGAACTCGGCGGCGGCGAGATTCTCGGCGAGCCGCTCGATCCGCGACGTCTTCGGGATCACCGACGTGCCCCGCTGGAGGCCCCAGCGGAGCACCACCTGCGCCGGCGTGCGGTCCGTCGCCGCCGCGATCCCGCGGACCACGGGATGCCCGAGCACCGACTCGTCGGCGGTGGCCGTGCCCAGCGGAACGTAGGACCCCGCGCCCAGCGGCGAGAACGCGGTCACGGCGATGCCCTGCTCCCGACAGAACCGGAGGAGCTTCTCCTGCGCGAGAAACGGGTGCAGCTCCACTTGCAGCACCTCCGGCGGGATGCGGGCCGCAAGGACCAGCTCGCGGATCACGCCCACCGGGCAGTTGCACAGGCCGATCCGCCGCACGAGCCCCGCCTCCACGAGCCGCTCCATCGCCCCCCACGTGTCGGCCAGCGGCACGCGGATCGGGTGCATCCGCGGGCTCGCCGCGGCAGGGTCGCGGACCCAGCCGGGCGGATACCGCTCCTCGAAGGGCACGAACTCCAGCGCGATCGGGAAGTGGACGAGATACAGGTCGAGATGGTCGAGGCCGAGGTCGGCCAGCGACCGCTCGCACGCCCCCCGCACCCGCGAGGGCTCGTGGAATGTGTTCCAGAGCTTCGACGTCACCCAGAGATCGTCGCGGCGGCAGTGGCCGGCGGCCAGGGCCCGGGCGATGCCCGTGCCGGCCTCGGCCTCGTTGCCGTAGTCGCAGGCGGCGTCGAGGTGGCGATAGCCCACGCGAATCGCCTCGGCGACCATCGCCGCCGTCCGCTCGCGTTCGATCTTCCAGAGGCCGAGCCCGATCGGCGGCGGTCCCCCGGAGTTCACCGCCGCCCCCGCGTCGGCTTCTTGGCGGCCTTCTTCGCCACGGCCTTCTTCACGGCTGGCTTCGCCGGCTTCGCGCGTGCGGCCTTCTTCTTCGCCGCCGGCTTCTTCTTCGCCGCAGCCTTCAGCGGCCGTGTGGCCGCCTTCGCCGTCGGCCGGGCGGCAGCCCGCTTCGCCGCCGCCTTCTTGCGGGCGGCCGTGCCGCGGCGGATGGCCGCCTTGAGCCTGGCGTGGGCCGCATCGGCCACCTCGTCGAGAAACTCATGGGCTTCTGAGGCGAGCGCCTCCGCCGACACCGGCTCCACCTCGTCGATGATGAACAGGGCGAGTTCGCCCCGCCGCTGCGCCGCGGTCAGCGCCTTGTATTCCTCGAGGCTGAGGTCGTCGTGGTCGTCGTCCTCGCTGGTGAGAAACTCGAAGCCCACGCGGGCCTGCGGGTCCCACCCGTCGATGTGAAACTCCACGCCATACTCACGGAACTGCACGTTCCGCTTGAGCGCGTAGCCCCGCTTGGTGAACAGCCGTGCCAGCAGGTCGCAGCCCTCGGTCTCGCTGAGCGTGTCATACATCGGACGCGGAACTCCTCGGATGAAATCGGCCGCGACGCATCTCGCCGCCGCCGCAGGATAACGGATCGCCCGGCCCGCGGGCACCCGCGGGAGCCTCCCTCCGGGCCGCCGGCCGTTGGTACAGTTGGGGGGACAGCCGCCTCCCGCCGGAACCGCCCATGCTTCGCCGTCTCGTTCGCGAGTCCACCGAGTGGATTTCCCGCGTGATCCATCACCCGCGTGAGGAGCTCACGCACTGGCAGGCGACGGCGCGGTTCTGGTACGACCTCGCCCGCGTCGGCGGTCACAGGCTGCAGGAGGACCGTGCCCTGCAGATGGCGGCGGCCCTCGCCTTCCACACGCTGTTCGCCCTGATGCCACTGGCGATCGTGAGCACGGCCCTTTTCAAGGGGATGCAGGGCGTCGACAAGCTCCAGTCGATGGTGCACCAGCTGGTGCGGTCGGCGGGCCTCGACGACCTGCGGATCATGCCGGCCGACGCGTCGGGCGATCAGGGCATGTCGGTCGGGACGTGGCTGGAGGAGATGATCGGCCGATTCGGCACGATCGACCTCGAGACGCTCGGGCTCGTCGGCCTCGCCGGCATGATCTACGCCTCGGTGGCGATGCTCGTGACGGTGGAAGACTGCTTCAACACGATCTACCGCGCGCCGCGCGGGCGGTCGTGGCTGCGGCGGATGCCGATCTACTGGACCGTGGTCACCGTGGGCCCCATCGGCATCGCGCTGCTGCTCGTGGTCGACGGCCATGTCGGCCGCTGGATCGCATCGGTCGAGGCGCGGGCGGGCCTGATCCACGTCCTCGGCGTCGTCTGGAGCGTGGGCATCATCACGCTCATGCTGCTGGGCACCTTCATGCTCCTGCCCAACACGCACGTGTCGTGGCGGTCGGCGATCGGCGGGGCACTGGTGTCGGCCGTGCTGCTTCACATCGGCAAGGTCGGGCTCGCGGCCTACGTGAACAACGCGTTCTCATTCAGCCATCTCTACGGCCCCCTCGGCTTCGTGCCCGTGCTCATGCTCTGGACGTATGCGATGTGGATCTGCATTTTGTTCGGCGTCGAGGTGGCGGCGCTCGTGCAGCGGCTCGGCGGCCGCCACCAGCTCGAGGAGATGGACCGGATCCGGCCGCGGTCGGCGCTGCTCGACGCGTCGTCGGTGCTGCTCCTGATGGAGGTGGTCGCGGAGGGCTTCGAGGCCGGCCGCGCCGTGCCGCTCGGCACGCTCGTCGAGGAGACGGGCCTGCCCGAGCCGGTGGCCGTCGAGATGCTCGAGAAGCTCGCCGCCGAAGGCTTCATCCACGAGGTGTCGGGCGCGGAACCGTCCTATGCGCTGGCGCGTCCGCCCGAGGCGATCTCGGCGGAGAGCCTCGTCGAGTTCGGCCACGGCCTGCTCCACGACCGGCGGGGCCGCCGCCGATCGGCGGCGGTGGAGGCCTTCCGCCGCTCCCAGCGGGAGCTCGCGGGCCGCACGTCGCTGGCCGCCCTCACCGGCCGCGCGGCGGGATGAGGCTCGCGATCCCCCGCCCGGCGGGCCAGTTTTCGCCCTAGGTGCCGGCGCCACACGGCCGCTATTCTCCGCCCCCCTGCATCGTGGCTCGGAGGCGGCGGCATTCCCATGGGCGGCATCTCGCGGATCTGGATCGGATCGATCATTGCGGCCATGCTCGTCGGGGTCGCAGCGGCCCGCGAGTATGTGGTTCAGGGCGTGGACGATCCCCGGCCCGACCTGCTCGCCCGGTCGCTCGCCAAGGACGACGGCCTGCTCCTGCTCACCGGCCCGCTGACCACGCGGAAGGCCTATCTGGCCGCGGTCGCCGACAAGACCGTGCTGGCCCTCGAGCATGCCGGCTATCCCGAGCCGCGGGCCGTCGCCCGGATCGAGGCCGGCGACGACGGGGAGCGGATCGTCGTCGACGTGACGCCAGGGCCACGGCTCACGGTGGCGGGCATCGAGATCACGGGGCTCCCGGACGACCTCGCCAGCGACCTCGGCGCGTGGCTGAAGTCGCAGCGGCCGCCGGCCGACGCGATCCCGCAGACGGTCGACGCCCACGACGGCTGGAGCGGCGCCCGCTGGGTGGATCATCGCGGACAGCCGGCGAAGCTCGAGCCGCCGCTCTGGAGCCGCGGGCAGCCGGCACCGGTCGATGCCCATCATCTCCGCGACGTCCGCGTCGCGATCGCCCGCTTCCTCCGCGACCACGGCCACTTCGCCGCGGCCCGCGCGGTGGAGAAACCGGCCGGCGGCGGCCCGCGGTGCGAGGTGTCCGTCGGTCGCGAGGCCGGCGAGGCCACGCTCCACGTCTCGTTCGCCGACCTGCCTCCGCCGGCGGTGCTCGAGGAGATCGAGGTGGCGCCGGCGTCGCGCACCACCGCGGCCATGCTCCGTGAGCTGCTCCGCATCGAGGTCGGCACCACGGTCACCGAACACGA
>JBJTRH010000392.1:0-3379 GCA_046076065.1 Planctomycetaceae bacterium
AAAAAGGACTTTGAGAATCGGGCTCGGGGTCAAGGGATCCTCCCAGTTGCAGGTAGGTCTGCCAGAGCTTGGACGACGCCTCGAGCCGCTGCGCCGGGGTCATGGCGTACCACTCCGCCCACTCGTCGCCGACGAGGAGCCTCCAGTCGATGTCGCGTGTTTCTTCCCGTGCTTCCATGACCCTTGAGTTTACCTCGCCATGCCGCGATGCCGCGAGCGGCGAGCGCCCCCGAAGCCGCATGGACATCCACGCGGCGATCACCGACACTTCCAGTCTCGCCACGCCTCCGCCGCCCACCCCGCACCCGCCCCCATGAGCCTCCTCGTCTTCGGCCACCGGAACCCCGACACCGACGCGATCTGCTCGGCGATCGCCTACGCGGAACTCCTCCAGAAGACCACGCGGCCCGACGCCGTGGCCGCCTGCTGCGGACCGCCGAACAAGCGGACGGAATACGTGCTCGAACGCACCGGCCTGCCGGCGCCGCGGATCATCATGGACGTCCGGCCGGCCGCCGAGGACCTCTGCCGTAAGGCCGTGGTCACGGCCTCGTTCGGCGAGTCGTTTCACGAGGTCTACCGGCGGATGCAGGCCCACGACCTGCGGGCGATCCCCGTGGTCGACGACGATCGCCGCGTGGAGGGCGTGCTCTCCGTGCTCGACGTGATGGGGCTCTTCTTCGCCAACGACAACGACCCGGTGAAGTCGCGGACGGTCGCCACCTGCCTGGAGAAGATCAACGACTCACTCGGCGGCGGCTTCCAGCATGTCGTCGACCCGCTGCGGCGGGACGAGCTGATGGTGATGGTGGGCGCGATGAGCGCCGAGGGGTTCACCGAGCGGATGAAACGGTTTCCGGCCGACCGGCTGCTCGTGGTCTGCGGCGACCGGCCCACGATCCACCTGCCCGCGATCGAGCACGGCGTGCGGGTGCTCGTGGTCACCGGCGGCTTCACGCTCTCCTCCGGCCTCGTGGAGCTGGCCAAGCTCCGCGGGGTGTCGGTGATCACGAGTCCCTTCGACACGCTCAACACGGTTCTCCGCATCCGCTCGGCCCAGTTCATCGACCCGGTCGTCGACCGCGACGTGGTCACGATCGACGGCAAGGCCGCGGTCGCCGACGCCCGCGGCGTGGTCGAGCGGTCGTCGCAGCCGGTGTTTCCCGTCGTGGGCGACGACGGCCGCCTCGTGGGCTACTGCTTCAAGACCGACATCGTGAACCCGCCGAAGCCGCAGCTGGTGCTCGTCGACCACAACGAGCTCGGCCAGGCGGTGGCGGGGGCGGAAGACGCCGAGATCGTGGAGGTGCTCGACCATCACCGACTGGGCGGCGGCCTGAAAAGCACCCAGCCGATTCGGTTCATCAACGAGCCCGTGGGCTCCACCTGCACGCTCGTCGCTCGGCAGTTCCGGGCCGCCGGGCTCGTGCCGGAGCCGGCGATCGCGCTGTGCATGGCGTCGGGCATCATCTCCGACACCCTCTTTCTCCGCTCGCCGACCACCACCGACGTCGACCGCGACGTGCTCTCCTGGCTCCGCGGCCTGTGCCATGTCGACCTCGACCGCTACGCCCGCGAGTTCTTCGAGATCGGCTCGGCGCTGCGGACGAAGCCGGCGGCCGGCGTGATCGCGGAAGACTGCAAGGAGTTCGTCGAGCACGGCGTGCGGTTCTCGATCTCGCAGATCGAGGAGACGGGCTTCGACCTGTTCTGGGAACGGAAGGACGACCTGCGGGAGGCGCTCGAGGAGTTTGCCGGCCGCCGCGGCCTCGACTTCTCCGCCCTGCTCGTCACCGACGTCGTCGACCAGGGTTCGCTGCTTCTGCTCTCGCAGGAGTCGGAGGCGCTCGACGAGATCAACTACCCGCGGCTCGACCGCGGGCTCTACGAGCTCAAGAACGTGGTGAGCCGCAAGAAGCAGCTCCTGCCGCTGCTGGCCCAGCTGATCACGCCGCCGAGCCACGCGCGGCCCTGACGCATCAGCCGCCGGCGACGAGGTCGTACACGAACCGACCGTTCGGGTTGCGGCTGCGGACGAGCGTGAAGTCGCAGTCGAAGAGGTCGGACCGGCACGCACCCTCGGCCGACACCGTCGGCACGTAGCCCGACGCCTCGCGGCGCTGGATCGTGAACCGCACCTCCGGCCCGCGGGCATCGATCAGCCAGAACTCCCGGACGCCTGCCGCGTGATACGCCGCCGGCAGCCGCTGCGTGTCTTTCCGCACCGAGGAATCGCTCACGATCTCGACGACCAGATCGGGGCCCCCTTCGAGTTCCACGAACCGGTCGGGCTTGCCGCCAGCCGACGGCACGAGCCGCACCCTCCCCGTCTCGAAGGCCTCGTCTCTCACCGCCACGACGTCGGGCTCGGCGGAGAGATCTCCTTCAATCGACGAAATCCTCGTCTCACCCGTGAAGAGGTGCATGCCGCGAGCTTTCGTCATGCTCCAGAGGCACCCGACGATCGCCGTCTTGAGCGTCCCGTGCGTGAAGATGTCTTCCGGTGACAGGTCGACCTCGATCCGCGACGCGATCCAATCGATCCGTCCCCGCTGCGGAAACTCCTCCGACAACGCCCAGCGGCGAAACGCCGCCAGCGTGGACAGCCCGTCGGGGATCACGCACTCGTCTTCAATGAGGATGGTGGCCATGATTCCAGAAGTGGCAGCGGCTGCAGCAGGCACCGACGACGCGACACAGGCCATCCGTACACTACCCAGCACTCGGCCGTCAAGCCTCCGGCCCGCCGGCGTTGATTCGGCGCAGGCGTGCATCGACGCGTAGGATCGCGGCTTGACGTTCGATTCCAGTCGCAGCCCCACACTGGGAAGCGACACGCCGCGCAAGGGAGTGCGCCATGGCCATGCTGGCCCGTCGAGCAACGCTCTGCCTCGCGATCGCGTGCTGTGTCAACGTGGCGGCCGCCGCCGACTGGCCCTGCTTTCGCGGTCCCGGCTCGCGCGGCGTCGCAGCCGACGATCCGCGGCTGCCGTCGCGATGGAGCAGCACGAAGAACGTCCGCTGGAAGATGGATCTCGATGGTCGCGGCTGGGCGTCGCCGATCGTCGTGGGCGGCCGCGTGATCCTCACGACCGCGATCCCACCGGCCGCGCCCGAGGACGCGAAGAAGGGCCTCTACTTCGGCGGCGAGCGGCCCGACGTGCCCGAGGGTGAGGTCCGCTGGGTGGTCACGTGCCTCGACGCGGCGACCGGCATGACCCGCTGGGAAACGGTGATCGCCCGCGGACCGCCCCCCGGCCCGATCCACGTGAAGAACAGCTACGCCTCGGAGACGCCGCTCACCGACGGCGAGCGGATCTATGCCGCCTTCGCTGGGGTGGGCATCGTGTGCCTCGACATGGAGGGGAATCGTGTCTGG
>JBJTRH010000393.1:0-11738 GCA_046076065.1 Planctomycetaceae bacterium
GCAGCGGGTGTGGGTGCATGCGGCGGTCCACCCCTCCGAGACCCCGGCGTCGTTCACCGCCGAGGGCCTCATCGGCTGGCTCGCGGGTGGCAGCGACGAGGCCCGCACGCTCCTCGGCCGCACGATCGTCAACGTCGTCACGATGGCCAACCCCGATGGCGTGGCGCTCGGCAACTACCGCACCACGTCGACGAGCGTGAACCTCGAGAACGAGTGGGCGGCGCCCTACACCTCCGCCATCCCCGAGATCGCCGCCCTCCGCGGGAAGATCGAGCAGTTCATGGGCACCGCCGCGGCACCGGGCTCCAACCCGATCACGATGCTGCTCAACCTCCACGCCTCGCACGGCGAGACCTATCCGTTCCACTTCGTGCATCAGGCCACCTACCCCACGTCCGGCGTGACCGCCGAGGTGCGGGCTCTCGAGCATCGCTGGGTGGCCGCCTACAAGGGTCGCAGCCAGTTCGGCGCGCTCCGCACGACCGACCCGCAGTCGACGCTCTCGGGCCGGTCGTACGTCGAGTCGATGATGCTCGACCGCTACACGCTCAGCCCCACGTGGGACCCCGTGATGGCGATCACGTGGGAAGGCACCTACCAGGCCGGCCCCGAGGCCGGCGTCCCCAACACGCCCGGCGACTACCGTCGCCTCGGCTCCGACATGGGCTGGGCGATCGCCGACTATTACGGCGTGAGCCTCGCCCCGATCACGCTCTTCGCGGCGGCCGGCACGACCCTCGGCCAGGCTGCAGCCGGGCAGCCGCTGCTCGCCGGAACGCTGCCGGCCCGCAAGACCGGCGCCGGCACGGTTGTGCTCGACGCGGCGAACGTGATCACCGGATCGACCACGATCCAGCAGGGCACCCTGCGGCTCGCCCACCCGACCGCGCTCGCCCACAGCATGGTGTCACCGCTCGCCGGAGGCACGCTCGCCCTGGCCGCCGGCCTGCAGACGACCGTGGGCGGACTCAGGCCCGTGGCCGGCGGCTTCGTGGACCTCGGCAGCGGGTTGATGACCGTAGCGGGAGGGCTACGGCGGGACGATCTCCTCGCCTCCCTGGCAGCCGCGCGGGGAAGCGGGTCGTGGACGGGTGCCTCGGGCATCGGCTCGTCGACCGTGGCCGCCGACCTTGCCCGAGGAGCCATGCGGTCGGTGGGCTGGCTCGAACGCGGCGACGGTTCGACGACGATCGCCTATGCCGCGCCGGGTGACACCAATCTCGACTGGGTCGTCGACATTCTCGACGTGGCCACCATCATCAGCACCGGACGGTTCAACTCGGGCCGCGCCGCAACGTGGGCCGACGGCGATTTCAACGTCGACGGGGTCGCCGACATCCTCGACATCGCCGACCTCGTGGCCGCCGACCTGTTCAACGCGGGCCCCTACAACGGCGCGGCGGCGGGCGTCGTGATGGTGCCGGAGCCGACCGGACCGGGTGTCGTCGCCCTGATCGGTGCGGCCACGCTCATCGCGGCCATGCATCCCCGAGGTCGATCGCCACGAGCACGAGCCCCTGCGGCGGGGCCGTCGGCCCGGCCGCAGGCCGGCTGCGTGCCGCGAGGGCATCGGCCAGCCATTCGGGCGAGCGCCGCCCCGAGCCCACCATCACGAGCGAACCGGTGATGATCCGCACCATGTTGTAGAGAAACCCGTTGCCCTCGACCTCGATCCAGACCTCCGCTCCCGCCGCGTCGTTCGCCAGCGGGGGCCGGAACACGTCGAGCGAGTGGATCGTGCGGACCTTGGAGAGCCGCGTGGAAGGCGTCGTCTCGAAGCTCGTGAAGTCATGCTCGCCAACAAGGGCCGCCGCCGCCGCCCGCATCCGCGACTCGTCGAGCCGGCCGCGCCACCTCCACGTGAGCTGCCGGTCCAGCACCGGCTTCCAGGCCGCGTCGTGAATCCGGTAGCGATACCGCTTGCGGACGGCCGCGGCGACGGGATCGAAGTCCGGCCCCACCCCCCTGCCCTCGCGGATCGCGATGTCCGGAGGCAACGTGGCGTTGAGCGCCCGCACCCAGACCTCCGGGGCATGGCCGCTCGCCGACGTGAAGGCGGCGACCTGGTCGAGGGCATGCACGCCGGCGTCGGTGCGGCTCGCGCCCTTCGGCACCACCTCCTCGCCCGACACCGCGCGGATCGCCACCGCGAGCGCCCCCTGCACCGTCGCCCGTCCCGGCTGCATCTGCCAGCCGGAATACCGCGTGCCCTCGTAGGCCAGGCGGAGGGCGATCCGCCGGGCCTCGGGCGTCGCGGCGTCCGGCGCGGACATCATGACCGCGACGCGTGCCCTGCCCCCTTGAGGCCGTGCTTCGCCAGGTGCTCGGCGATCTGCACGGCGTTGGTGGCCGCACCCTTGCGGACGTTGTCCGACACGCACCACAGCGCGATGCCATTGGGGCAGGAGATGTCTTCCCGGATCCGTCCCACGAACACCTCGTCGCGGCCGCTCGCCGTCCGCGGCAGCGGATACGACTTCGCGGCCAGATCGTCCTCGACCACGATCCCCGGAAAGCCGGCGAGGAGCCTCCGGGCCTCGTCGGCCGTGACCTTCCGCTCGGTCTCGATCAGGATCGACTCGCTGTGGCCGTTGGCCACCGGCACGCGAACGCACGTGGCGCTCACGGCGATCGACTCGTCGCCGAGGATCTTTCGCGTCTCGAGCACCATCTTCATCTCCTCGCTCGTGAAGCCGTTGGGCTTCGGCGAGCCGATCTGGGGGATCAGGTTGGCCGCGATGGGATGCGAAAACAACTGCTTGGCCTCGGGCTCCTTCGCCAGCCACGACGCGGTCGCCTGCTCGAGTTCCCGGGTGGCTGCGAGGCCCGCGCCGCTGACGGCCTGATAGGTGCTCACGATCACCCGCTTCACGCGGGCGGCATCGTGCAGGGGCTTCATCACCATCACCATCTGCGTGGTCGAGCAGTTGGGGCTGGCGATGATGCCCTTGTGCGTGGCGATCGCCTCGGGGTTCACCTCCGGGATCACCAGCGGCACCTCGGGATCCATCCGGTAGAACGCGCTCTCGTCGACGACGACCGTGCCCCGCTCCACCGCCCACGGCACGAACTCGGCCGCCACCTCGTCGGGCGTGCTGCCGATCGCGAGGTCGACGCCCTTGAAGGAATCGGGAGTGAGCACCTCCACGTCCACGACCGCATCGCCGACCCGAACCGGCGTGCCGGCCGATCGCGCCGAGGCGAGCAGCTTCAGTCGCTTCGCGGGAAACTTCCGGGCCGCGAGCAGGTCGAGGATGATGCGGCCCACGGCGCCCGTGGCGCCGACGACGGCGAGCGTGTCGATCATGGATGGTCCGAGATGGTTCCGGTGGGGGAGAGGGACGGCGAAGGGGACGTGAACGGGGCGAGCAGGCGTGCGAACGTGGCGGCCGGCGCGAAGGCCAGGTTGGCGGTGATCATCGCGAGGCCGAACTCCATCATGCCCATGGCGAGCCCGATCCCCAAGTGGACCAGCACCGCCATCGCGAGGCAAAGCCGCCGCGTGAGCCGCGGCCAGACGAGGGCGGCGTAGCCCACCTCCCACCAGAGCGTGGCCAGCGTGAGGCCGTTGACCACGAGCGGATGCCCCGCGAGCCAGCGGAGATCGAGCGTGCGGTAGCGGTCGTTGGCGACGGCTCCCCAGAGGGCCGTTCCCTCCCACCAGCTCGCGCCGAAGAGCTTGCCCGCGCCGGAGAAGAGGTAGACCACGCAGAGGTGCACCTGCAGGAGCCGCAGGGCGACGTTGGCCCTGACCGACGTCCCTCCCCTGCCCTGCCCCGGCCCCGCCAGCAGGGCGTCGACCGAGAGCCGCGCACCGCTCGGCCCCACGACCAGCGGCACCAGCAGCATGCCCAGCGTGTCGTCGAGGCCGAACACGTTCAGCGGGGCCCGGTTGGCGGCACTGACGAGCCCGACGAACGACACGACCGCCGCCAAGGGCGTCGCCAGGCCGACGGTGAGCAGGATCGCGGCCACGAGGGCGATGCCCGCCACCACGCGGGTCATCGTCGGCGAGGCGGCTGCGAAATAGAGGCTCCACTGCCAGGGCTGGTCGTTCTGCCGCCACACCTGGTCGGGCCGCAGCCAGCCGCGGGCCCCGAAGAAGGCATCGGCATCGAGGAGCCAGACCACGCACGCCCAGGTGAGGATGGCGCCGGTGGCGATCCGGATCGCGGCCAGGGGCAACGGGTCGGCCGGCGTGAACCAGAAGGCATTCCAAGCGTCGGCCCACTCGCCGAGCCAGCTCCGCGACCGGGGCGCGGCCGCGATCACGGCGACGGACCGTCCGGCGGCCTGGCCACCGCGCCGGCCCGGCGCGGTTCGGGTGACGCTCATCGCCGCGCCTCCGCCCATGCATAGCTGCCCAGCGGCGTGACCGCGTCGGCGAACGTGCCGCTCGTCAGCACCTCGCCCGGATCGGGCAGGTAATGCTCGACCGTCTCGAGCGTGACGCTCAGCCCTCCCTCGCGCCGCAGCAGGTTCGTGGCCACGCCCTTCACGAGCGGCTGCCAGTCCTGCTTGGCCCGCTCCCGAACCTCCGCCGGCGCGTCGGCCGGCGGCACGAGAGCCGAGATCTTCTCGCTCACCATGAACCGGCGATGGTAGAGGAGCCGGGGTCGGTCGAGCGTCTCGTCGGGGATCCGCCCCGATTTCGTCGACCCGTCGGGCATCGTCATCGTCCAGCGGATCGTGTGGCCGGGTCCCGGATTGGGTGCGAAGAAGCGGTAGCCGTGCCCGAGGAAGAGCGCCCCGACGAGCGGCCGGAGCGGCTGCAGGAGCCGATTGGCGAGATCGCTCGCCGGCGCCGGCCCGGCCAACGGCGGCGCGACGACGGCGGCGAGATAGGCGAGGATCGCCAGCGATGCGCAGGCCCGCCCCGCGACAGACCACCGGTTCGCACACTGCTCGACTGTCTGCATCGCCCCGCACTCTCGGTTGACCGCAGGGAGCATCGGACGGTTCGCCCGGGCCGCTCCACTGCCTTCTCCGGGAAGCGTAGGTCGCGATCCACGCGCGGCGTCGTGGTGGCGGGTGGCCGCATGGCTCGGAAATCCGGATTGCGCGGCCTGTGCCGACCATGCCGCCGTCAAACGAGAATCCCCGCGTGGCCGGGGGGCCACGCGGGGATTTCGTGAACTCGGAACGACCGCTTCGGGGCTCAGTTGAGCGAGGCGGTGGCGTCGGCCGAGGCGGTCCGCACGGCGGGGTCGAGGGTCAGGTCGATCGTGTCGCCCGCGGCGAGATCGACCACCTTCGAGACCGTCCGCTCCTGGCCGTCGACGACGGACGCGACGCGGATCTCGTAGCCCTTCCAGCTCTTGCCGGCCGGGAGGCTCGAGGTCTCGAAGGTCCGGACGTCACCGGTCGAAGCGGTGGCGTTGCCCGCCAGCCAGACCTTGGCGTCGGCCGGCACGCGGAGGGTGACGGTCGTCTTCGGGGCCTCGACGGCCGCCGCGAACGACACGTTCGACCGCTGGCCGGCGGTCAGCGAGACGACCTTCGTCGACTCCTTGCCGGCGGCGTTCGCCATCTTGACCACGAACTCGTACTTCTGGCCCGCCACGAGGCCCCGCGACAGGTAGCGGCGAACCGCGCCCTGCGAGCTGGTCTTCGCGCCGTTGACGTAGATCGTCGCATCGGTCGGCACCTCGACGACGAGCAGCGCACCGTCGGCGGGCACCGTCTCGCGGGAGGTCGAGTCGAGCGCACCGGGCGCCGCCGACGGCGTGCCGATGATCTCGCCGCCGGTCATCGACGGGGTCTCGTTGATCACCCGATACGACTCGATCGGCATGGCCGACGAGTACCCCTCGACGACACCCGACGTGGCGTAGCCGCCGTACGAGCCGCCAGCCGAGCCACCGGAAGAACCCCCGGACGAGCCACCCGAAGAACCACCCGACGAACCCGACGAGTAGGCGTAGGAGTAGGAACCGCCCGACGAGCCGCCGGACGAACCACCCGATGAACCGTAGCTGCCGCCGGAGGAGCCATGACGGTAGGCCCGCATCGCCCGCTTGTAGGCGTGGTGCGAGCCCCAGCTGCCGCCCGACGAACCGCCCGACGACCCATACGAGCCGTACGAGCCGTAGCTGCCACCCGACGAGCCGCCGCCGTACGAGCTGGAACTGCCGCCGGACGAGCCGCCGGACGATCCACCCGACGAGCCCGACGAGCCGTACCCGCGATAGCGGTGATGCCAGCCAGCCTGCACGTCGCAGGCGGCCGCGGCGACCGCAATGAACGACACCACTCCAGCGATCCGAACCCAGCGACGATGCGCCACCATTTCGATCTCTCTCCCGGGGAATTTTGCGATTCGACACCCTTGGCCCCGAACCGATTCCGGGGGCCTGCTCACAGGTGACGAAAAGATAGTTTGCCGGTCAGGCAAATCAAGGAATCTGGGCAAGATATTCCGGCACATTGCCGGGCAGGGATCGGGCAACAGCCCGCCCTCCGGCCAGCCTGAGGACGGCCGCGCGTCGAAGAAGCCTGTTTTTCAGGGACGGATCCGTGCTGGCGGCGGCCCGGACCGAGGGTCACCGCGCCGACCGACTCCCGACCAGCGTGATCTCGAACACGAGCACTTCGTTGGGGCCGATGGCCGGCGGCGACCCTTGCTCGCCGTAGCCGAGGGCGGGCGGCACGTGGATCCGCCACTTCGAGCCGGCCTTCATGAGCGGGAGCGCCTCCTGCCATGCCGGCACGACCTCGCCCAGCGGAAAGGTCGCCGGCTCCCCCGCCGGATCGGTGGCGTCGAACTGACGGCCGTCGATGTGCCGCCCCGCGTAGTGGGCCGTGACGACATCCTTCGGCCCCGGCTGCGGCCCCGTGCCCTCCGCCAGCACTTCGTACAACAGCCCGCTGGGCAGCGCGGTGACGCCCTTCTCCGCCGCCTTCGCGCGGAGATACGCGGTGCCCTTGTCGAGGTTTTCCTTCGCGACGGCCTGCATCCTGGCCATCATCTCCTGCTGTTTCCGCCGCATGGTCGCCTCGAGGCTGACCATCGCCGCGCGAAACCTCGCCTCGTCCAGCTTCGGCGCGACCCCGCCGACCGCATCGGCCAGCCCGGCTGCCATCGCCTTCGCATCGACGGGCGATCCGAGTTCCTTCTGCTCGGCGAGAATCTGCTGGCCGATCTGGAACCCCATGGCGTAGCCCATGTCCTCAGCCGAGGCGGCGGGCTGGGCCGGTGCCGCGAGCGGCTCGGGCTGCTGAGCGCGGGCATCCAACACGATCACGACGGCCGCGATCGCAACGAGCGACACGATTCGACCCATGGCATCCTTTCCTCGAGTGAGAGTGACACGACCGGGCCGCGCGACAGACACCCGCGGCCGACGATCCCGCGAAGCCTAGCAGAATCGCCACGGATCAGCCGTTCTCGCCCGACGCGGCCGGCTTCGCCAGCGCACCCTTGGTGAGCTCGAGAAACGCGGTCTCGAGGTTGACCTCCTGCTCGCGGAGCGCCGCGATGCCATGGCCGTCGGCTACGAGCCGGGCGGCGATCGCCGACGCGTCCGGCACCCCGTCGGCGAGCGCGACCACCACCTCGCCGTCGCGAACGGTCACGGCGGCGGCCTCCGGGCAGCGTTCGAGCGCCTTCGCCGCCGCCTCGGGCGAACCGACCACCCGAATCCGCACGGTGGGGCGGCCCCGCACCTGCGCGAGCAGATCCTGCACGTCGCCGCAGGCCAGAAGGCGTCCATACTCGATGATCCCCACGCGATTGCAGATGTCGGCGAGCTCCGGAAGGATGTGGCTCGACACGAGGATCGTCTTCCCCATGCCCTGGAGCCGCTTGAGGAGGTTTCGCATCTCGATGCGGGCCCGCGGATCGAGGCCGCTGGCGGGCTCGTCGAGGAGCAGCACCTGGGGATCGTGGAGCAGCACGCGGGCCAGGCCGAGCCGCTGCGTCATGCCCCGCGAGAGGCTCGTGACGAGCTCGTCCCGCTTGGCGACCAGATCGACCAGCTCCAGCGATCGCTCGGCGACCTGCCGCCGTGTCGGCCCATCGATGCGGTAGGCGGCAGCGAAGAACTCCAGGTACTCGATTACCCGCATGTCGTCGTAGACGCCGAAGATGTCGGGCATGTAGCCGATCGACCGGCGGATCTCGCGGGGGTTCGTGTAGATGGAGTGCCCGCACACGTAGGCCTCGCCCCAGGTCGGCGACAGCAGCGTCGAGAGGATGCGGATCGTGGTCGTCTTGCCCGCGCCGTTGGGACCGATGAACCCGAACAGGTCTCCCTGCGCGAGCGTGAGGTCGAGCGAGTCGAGGGCGACGAAGTCGCCGTACTTCTTGGTGAGGTCGACCGTCTCGATCATGGGACTGACTCCGCGGACACGGGAACCACGATGCGCACGAGCGTGGGAGCGGCCGGCAGCGGAGCAGCCTCGCCGCCGTGCGCCGACAGCCGCCACGCGGTGATCTGCTCCGGCGGCGCGATCTCGCCCACGAGCACCGCGCGGTCCACCGCCAGCAGCGGCGAGAGATCGAGCCGGCGGAGGCGGCCGGCCGACAGCCCCGTGTAGGCGTGGCCGCCGGCGGCGGCGTGAAAGCCGGCCACCTCGAGGATTCGGGCGACGTCGGTTCCCGTGGGGTCCCAGCGGGGCGTGGCGTCGCGTTCCTTGACGGCGGCCCGCCGCGTGAGGGCGCTGGCAAGCGAGCGAGGGCCACGGCCGGCGGCGCAGTCGTACGAGTCGCCCGGCCGCAGCGTGCCCACGTCGTAGAGCCAGCCGGCGTGCAGCAGGCGGCAGCGATCGAGGGCGAACGGGAGCCGGTGGGAGATCGTCCCGGCGAGCGTCCGCTCGGGGGTGGCCGTGAGCCGGGAGCCGACGAGATCGTCCCCGACGGCGCCGGACCACTCCGCCTCGAACAGACGGCTGGCGCCGGCGGCGATCGGCACGCCTCGCAGGTCGGAGAGCGTGTCCGCGTAGGCGTAGTCGGCGGCGGCCAGCGACGGATGGGCGATCGCGGAGTCCATGCCCCCGAACCCACCTCCGGCATCCGCGAACCACGACACCGTGGCAGCGGCGACCGGCACGAGCGCCGGCGAAGCGGCGGCCGACACGTCGAGCCGATCGTTGTCGGCCGACAGGACGGCCGCCCAGGCCGATCCTCGGGCCGTCGCCGAGGTGGCGTCGATGTCGACCACCCCAGCGGTCCCAGTCGAAGCCAGAACCCCGAGGCCGCGGGAGGGAGTGAGCCAAAGGGCGGCGGCGGTGAACGCCGCCGCGAGGGCCGGCAGCGGCAGCCAGGCCTGCCAGCGGCGGGCGGCAACCCGCGACGAGAGCCACCAGTCGAGCGGATAGAGGGCGAGCACGTAGAGCAGGCCGAGCCCCGCGAGCAGTTCGAACGACGTCACCCGCAGCCGGCCGGGAGGAGCGGGCGTGGAAAACGTGTCGAGCGCGGACCGCAGCTGCGACGCCAGGTCACCGCCCCGCGAGCCGGTCGCGGGGGGCGGCTCGCCCCCCTGCCCTCCGCGCCGCTCGATCGCGGCGACGAGCAGCGACTCGGTCCCGGCCCACTCGCGGAACGGCGGACGGTCGACGTCGCAGCCGACCCAGGTGAGGGTGCCGAAACCCCGCGCACGCCGCACCGCCAGCGGGATCGTCGACGCCCCTTCGACGACGGCCGCCTCGACCACGCCCCCGGTGGTTTCGCTGAACAGCGGGATCGTGAGCGACTCACCGGAGAGCCGTTCGGCAAGGCCCCCCGCCCGCGCGAAGGTTTCGACCGCACCGACGCGGCGAAGCGGCACGCACCGATCAAACCTGCCCGGCAGCCAGTCGGCGGCGGCCGCCGTGAACCCTGCCGCCGACTCGCCCGCGAGCACGACCAGCCGCCCGCCGGACCGGACCCACGCATCGATCCGCGACGCCGCACCGTCGCCGAGCGCCGGCACGGCCGAGCCGCAGAGCACGATCACGTCGGCCATGTCGAACGGCGAGGTCGACGCATCGCTCACGGCGGCAGCATCCACGGCGACCACACGGCTGGCAGTGCCACGGTCGCGGTCGACGAGCCTCATCGCCCTGACGGCCGCCGGCAGGTCGCCGAACACGAGCACGACCCCGGTCGCCGACGGGACGGCCGTGCCGGAGACGACGTGCTCGGCATCGGGGGCGAGGTCTCGACCGTTCGGCAGGCCGACCCTGACGCGATGGCTCGAGCGGCCGAATCGCACCGCGGCGGACGCCGTCACGCGGCCGCTCGCGTCGCGGTCGAGCGTGAGCGGCTGCGACGCGACGAACTGGCCGTCCGGATCCTCGACGGCCACCCGCGGTCGATCGTTCTCACCGAAGGCGTCGGCCGGCCACGACACCGTCACGGGAGTCCACGCCCCGACCCGCCACTCGCCGCCGAGCCCGACGGTGATGTCCGGCACCGCGGCCGGCGCCGGTCCCGCCCCCGCGAGGCCGATGGCCACGGCGAGCAACGCCGCATGCCGCCAGCCGGTCATGGCTTCTCCGCATCCGGGCAGGTGCACGCGAACTGGCCACATCCCGGACAGCCGGTGCCGTACTTTCGTCGCACCGCGTCCTCCAGATCCACGCCCGCCACGTTGGCGATGGTCGCCAGCCAGGCGAGCACGTCGGCGAACTCGTAGGCCTGCTCGTCGGGCGTCCCGCTGCGAAGGGCGGTCGCGAGCTCGCCGATCTCCTCGGTGAGCCACATGAACGTGCCCTCCACGCCCCGAGAGGCATCCTTCTCGTGATACATCGTGCGGATCAGGTTCTGGAGTTCGCGAAGCGTCATGGCGGCCACCGCGGCATCGTGGTTCGGGCCGAGCGGCCCATGGGGCCCGAGTCTACAAAATGCGGGCATGAAAAAGCGGCCGCCGTCGTGCACCGGCCATGGCCGGGTGCCGCCGCTTCCGGCAGCCGGTACCATGGCACGACGGCGGCGCACGGCGCCTCCGATGAGACCGGCCCCCACCCGCCAGACGGACGCGTTCGCGCATGACCAGCCCCCGCCCGATCCGGATCTTCGACACCACGCTCCGCGACGGCGAGCAGTCGCCCGGGGCGAGCATGAACCTCGCCGAGAAGCTGGAGATCGCCCAGGCGCTCGTGCAGCTCGGCGTGGATGTCATCGAGGCCGGGTTCCCGATCGCGTCGCCGGGCGACTTCGAGAGCGTCCGTGAGATCGCCACCGCGGTGCAGGGCTCGACGGTCTGCGGCCTCGCCCGCTGCAACGACGCCGACATCGACCGCGCCTGGGAGGCCCTCAAGCCGGCAGGCCAGCCGCGGATCCACGTGTTTCTCGCCACGAGCTCGATCCACCGCGAGTTCAAGCTCCGGATGACGGAGGACGAGGTGCTCGCCCGCGCCGTGGCGGGCGTGACCCGGGCGCGAAACCACTGTGCCGACATCGAGTTCTCGCCGGAAGATGCGGCCCGCACCGAGATCGACTTCCTGTGCCGCGTGGTCGAGGCGGTGATCGCGGCGGGTGCCACCACCGTCAACATCCCCGACACCGTCGGCTACGCGACGCCCACGCACATGCACCGGGTGATCAAGAGCCTCGTCGACCGCGTGCCCAACATCGACAAGGCGGTGATCAGCACGCACTGCCACGACGACCTCGGCCTCGCCGTAGCCAACAGCCTCGCGGCGGTGGAGGCCGGGGCCGGCCAGATCGAGTGCACGATCAACGGCATCGGCGAGCGGGCGGGCAACTGCTCGCTCGAGGAGGTCGTGATGGCGCTCCGGACGCGGGGCGACTACTA
>JBJTRH010000394.1:0-3038 GCA_046076065.1 Planctomycetaceae bacterium
CCGTTCATCGACGAGGCAGGCTGGCGGCACGTGGACCGGCTCAGGCAACGGTCCATTCCGGCTCGCGACCACCAGACGACCGGTCGCTTCGCCGATCGCGCGGGTATCAACGCAGATGCCACCGACGATGCCCCGGCCCACGTAGGTGTCGCCGATCCCGAAGAACGGCACCAGCGACTCACGGCAGAGCGATTCGAGCACGTCGACCGGCACCCGTGCCCGGCCATGCTCGTCTTTCCAGTAGCCGCCAAACACCGCCGCCGAGTCTGGCGGCAGCTCCCGCAGCCGCCGCCGCAGCTCGGCCGCGGGAAGGTCGATGAGCGGCAGATATTCGATCCCCCGTTTCTCTGCCACGCCGCGGACCTGCTCCTCCTGCACCGCGCGCAGGCCGGGATGCGGAATGGACTGGCCGACGAGGGCGATCCGCCTGAGCCTCGGCAGGAGTTGGCAGGCCAGTTCCACCGTGGCTCCCATCGTGGAGTCGGTGGTGGCGAAGGTGTAGTCGGCTGCCTGCTCCGGCGGAGCCGGCCGGTCACCGGGCCGCTCAAGCCCGACGATCCGTGCGGCGGGCGACAGCCGCTTGCGGTTGGCGAGGACGAAGTCGCGGGTGACCTCGCTCGTGGGCACGAGCACGTCGAAACTCCAGTCGCCGTATTTCGTGACGAGCCAGCCGGCGGCCCGCTCCGGGTCGTCGGCCGTGCGATCGAGGCGGACGAGATCGAGGTTCTCGATGAACACATCGCAGCGCCCCTGCCCCTCGGCCAGTCCGGCTCGGAAGCCGTCCATGAACTGCACGAACGCCGGCCGCGTCGGTCCTTCCTGGTCGATGACGAGCACCCGCTCGGCGATCGGCGGTGAAGCCGCCGTCGGGGAGGGCGGCGGGTCGGCCGCCACGGCCGCGAGGCCCAAGGCCATCGCAACCGCGACGCCCGCGATCGCGTTTCTCACAGTCCGGCGGCCGATCGACATCGCTGGTTCCAGGCAGGAATCGTCGGGGCGGCCCGGCGAGCGCGGTACGCCACGCAGTCTCGCAGGCTGCCCGGGGCGCACAAGGTGGCCCGCCACGCCCACGGCATTGCCGTTCGGATCTACATTTTTGTAGAAGGTAAATGAGACATGGTTGTCGGTGGCGAAGTTCAGGAGCAGGAGCGAGTCATGCCCACGGGCGTTTCCCAGGTTTCCGCCGTGGTTGCCGACACGACGCGGGAGCGGCTGGAGCGATTTGCGCGGCAGCACGGCGTGAAAAAATCGCATCTCATTGAAACCGCCATCCTCCATCATCTGGCCGCACTCGAGGAGCTGCCGGTGGATGTGGTCGTGCCCCCCGTGATCATGGTCTCTCGCGAGCGGGGCGCAGAGGTGGTTCGCCGCATCGAGCAGGCGGAGCCACCGACGGCTGCCATGAAGGCCCTCTTTGATGGAGATTGAAATCCGGGCTCTGCGGCCGGACGACGAGCGGTCGTCGTTTTCGTCGGGAGATGTGGATCTCGATCGATTCTTTCGCAAGTACGCCGGGCAGAACCAGTTTCGCCTCCACGTCGGCACCACCTATGTGGCGTCGAGCGCCGGCAATGTCGTGGGCTATGTCACGATCGCACCTGGGGCGATCGTGATCGACCGCCTGCCACGTCGTGAACGACAGCGTTTGCCGGCCTATCCACTGCCGATTCTTCGCCTGACACGACTGGCTGTCGCCACGACGTACCAGGGCCATGGCATCGGCTTGCGGCTCGTGCGATTCTCGCTCGAGTTGGCCCGAGAGATGGCGGAGCGGTTTGGGTGCGTTGGTGTCGTCGTCGATGCGCAACCGGAGGCGACGGGCTTTTATGCCCGCCTCGGGTTTTTCGAGTTGGCAGTCGAGGTTGGGGCGCTCCTCAGCCGCCCGGAGCCGCGACCGATGTTTCTGCCGATCGGGTCGATTCCCCGCCCGGGCCGCTGAAAGAGGCCTGCCGCGACTGCCGTCGGGTGTCCGTTACGCGGGCGCCATTGGTCGGGGTATGCTTGAACTACTCCCATGGCCATGCTGACCGCTGCCGCCATCGACATACCGCGTTTGGTCGCTCGCCTGGCCGACTTTGAGCCTGCGGTCGTGTACCTCTTTGGCTCCGCCGTGACTGGCAGGCTTGTGGCGTCGAGTGACGTCGACATCGCCTTTCTTCCTCGCCAGCCGTGCGATCCGATCGCCGTGTTCGACGCAGCCCAGCAGCTCGCGGGCGATCTGGGGAGGAATGTCGATCTGATCGACTTGTCGAGGGCTTCCGCGGTGTTTCGCGCCCAGGTGCTCGGTACGGGCACCGCCCTGCATGTCGCCGACCAACAAAAGCGCGATGAGTTTGAAATGTACGTTCTCAGCGATTACGCCCGGACGAACGAGCAGCGTCGCGAGGTGCTCGAGGCTTTTCTGGGCGCTCGCCATGCCGGATGACGTCAGCCTCAACAAGTTGGCGATCATCGAGCGCTGCCTCCGCAGGGTGGCCGAGGAATATCGCGGAGATCCCGCCCGGCTGGAAAACTTCACGATTCAAGATTCGGTGGTTCTCAACGTGCAACGCGCCTGTGAGGCGGCGATCGACATGGCCATGCACGTGATCGCCGTTCGCCGCCTCGGCGTTCCCCAGGATGCCCATCCTGCAGCGGGTTGTCGAGGAACGTCTCCACGACCTGAAAACGCTCGGTAGCGTGTTGCTGCAGGCCCGAGGGCAATCGGGGCCGGTTGAGTAATCGGGGGCCGGGGGGGTGATGGGGGCCGAGGGGCTCGAGCCGCCCTCGCACCACCTGTGCGATTCCGGCCCCAAACGCTCATCGACCAAATGTTTGCGGCCGATACTCCCGAACGCTACCCTTTCGGGCAAGCCAGCGGGGCTGCTTCCCCGCGCACACCGTCCGTCCCCTGTTTTCCTCACGTGAAGGACCTCTTGCCATGATGCGGATTTCGCTCGACTCCCCGGCCCTGATCGCGGTTCGGAGTTGGCTGGGTGGCGTGGCGGGCCAGCAGCTGGAGCGCGTGGGGCGCGGCCGCCGTCGCAAGGCGGCGCGGG
>JBJTRH010000395.1:0-15489 GCA_046076065.1 Planctomycetaceae bacterium
CGAGCGCACGCATCGCGTGCTGACCGGCCCGGAAGCGTTCGGAGGCTGGAAGGTGAACTTCAAGCGGGTGCATCGGATCTGGAAGGAGGAGCACATGCAGGTGCCGCAGAAGCAGCGAAAACGCCGCAGATTACCGGGGTCGAGTGCCAATGGATGCGTCCGTCACCGGGCGCAGTACAGGAACCATGTGTGGAGCTATGACTTCCTCACGGAGCGGACGGAGGATGGCAGGCAGCTGCGGATCCTCGTGGTGATCGACGAATTCACGAGGGAGTGTCTGGCGATCGAGGTGGCCAGGTCATTCACCGCTCGGGACGTGATCATGACGCTGCAGTACCTGTTCGCCGTGCGGGGTGCGCCTGAGCATCTGCGCAGCGACAACGGTCCCGAGTTCGTTGCCAAGGAGATCCAGGAGTGGCTGGCGAGGGCGTGCGTTCGCACGCTCTACATCCAGAAGGCCAGCCCTTGGGAGAACGGTTACGTGGAGAGCTTCAACGGCAGGCTTCGGGACGAGCTGCTAACCGTGAGTTGTTCCTGAGCCTGCCTGAGGCCAGAGTCGTTCTCGACCAGTGGCGGATGGACTACAACCACAGGCGGCCACACGGTGGCCTGAAGTGGATGACCCCGGCGGCGTTCGTTGCCGGGCTGAATGATACGGCCTCCGGGGCGGTCCCGGCGGCGTCGCGTGGTGTGTCTCCGGTCGGGGCTACGCCCCTCCCTCCGACACACCACGCGGAGTGTTCCCCAACTCTCTCATGAGCACTGGTACAGAAACCGGTAGGGGGTCACACTCGCGTCGCGTCGCGCGGTGAGGCTCGCGGCGGTGCTCGTCGCCCTGTCACCGGTCAGCATGGCCCGCCCAGGGCTCGCCCAAACCGCGGTCGTGTTGGGCAACGTCGGCACCGACTTCGCGACTGGGGCCAACTGGGTGGGCAACTCGGCCCCCGCCGACAACACCACCTCGAACATCGCCTCCTTCGGCACGGTGACCGTCCAGCCCCAACTCGCAGCCGATCGCAGCGTCGCGCGGCTCCTGTTCTCGGGAACGACCGCCGCCACACTCTCCGGCGGCGGCACGCTCACGCTGGGCGGCACGAGCAGCCTCACGAACAGCTCCACCACGGGCATGAAGACCGTCGCGGTGCCCCTCAAACTCCCCTTCCGCAGCACGATCGTGAATAGCGGCGAGCTCACGCTCAGCGAACGCATCACCGGTTTGACGTCGTCGTCGTGCATCGTCACTTTCGTGGACGACAGCACGGGGGCGGGCAGCCTCATCAGTGGTGAACTGGCTATCAACACCCTGATCAAGACCGGATCAGGCATTCTCACGCTCACCGGCTCCATGTCGGGCACCGGCGACGTCACCGTCTCCGGCGGTACGCTCCGGCTCGGTGCGGCCGACCGCCTGCCTGACGGCCCGGTGACGGTCAATGCCGGCGGTACGTTCGATCTCGCCGGCTGGTCGGAGCAGATCGGCAATCTTTCCGGCACTGGGGCCGGCACCGTCGCGCTCGGCTCCGGCACGCTCACGACCGGCATCCGCACGTCGTCGACGTTCGCCGGCGCGATCACGGGATCGGGTGGCCTCTTGAAGACAGGGGCCTTCAACACCTTCACGCTCACCGGATCGAACTCGTTCACTGGCGGCACGACCGTGTCGGCCGGAGTGCTTGCCATCGGCAACGGCGGCACCACCGGCTCACTCGTGGGTGACATCGCCACCAGCGGCACGGTCGCGTTCAACCGCTCCGACGCCTTCACCTACCCCGGCGTGATCAGCGGGACGGGGAGCCTGCTCAAGCAGCCCGCCGGGCAGCTCACGCTGACGACCGCGCACTCGTACACCGGCGCGACCACGATCTCGGGCGGCACGCTGGCGTTGGCGGCCGCTGAGGCGCTGGCCGACTCGACCCGCGTCTCCATTGCGGCCGGAGCCGCCCTGAAGCTCGCCGGGTTTTCCGACACGATCGGCTCGCTCACGGGAACCGGCGCCGTGATCCTCGACTCCGGCACGCTCGCCGTCGGTGCCGCGAACGTCACCGGCTACAACGCGACGCTCTTTTCTGGCTCGATCTCCGGCGCGGGCGGGCTTACCAAGGTCGGCACGGGCGACTTCCAGCTTTCGGGCACGAACACCTACTCCGGCGCCACGACGATCACGGGCGGCACGCTCACCATCCGCTCCGGATCCGCCTTGCCGAGCACGACGCCCGTCGTCCTCTCGGCGGGGGCAACGCTCGTGCAGTCATACGCGAGCAATGCGATCGCGATCGGCCCGCTCTCGGGCGTTGGCACCGTCACGCTCGAGTCGGGCTCGCTGACGATCCGCACGAATGGTTCATCCGCCTCGTTCGCCGGCACGATCGATGGCGGCGACGTGGTCAAGGATGGAGCCGGTACGCAGACGATCACGGGCACGATCGGAGGCTATTCGATCCACGCCCTCGGAGGCACTCTCGAACTCGGCGCGCTTGGCGACCGCGCCGTCGTTTCGAGCGACATCCAGGTGACGGCAAACCTGATTGCGTCCGGGTCGACGACGATCGACTCCGTTTACATCACCAACTGCGGGTTTTTTCAGCTCTACGATACGGCCACGATCAACGCATCGATCATCACCGGGCAAGGCAATCTTTCCGTATCCGACTCGGCCAGCCTCGGGGGTGCCAGAATTACCAATCAGGGCGGCCTGAGCATCTGGGACACGGCGACCGCGGGCAACGCGACGATCACCAATAACGGGTCGATCGTGCTTGGTGGCACGTCTTCCGCGGGTTCTGCGAGCATCACGAACAACGACACCATCGATTTCCGGGAAGCCGCTTCGGCGGCCAACGCGACGATCACGAATGCTGCCACCGGCTTGATCAAGGGGCAATTTGCCGACGTTCCGGTCACGATCGGTTCTCTCGCCGGGGGCGGGGCGCTGACGCTCGGCAACCGCTCCGTCACGATCGGGGCGCGGGGCACGAGCACCACCTTCTCGGGCACGATCTCGGGCACGGGCGGGTCGCTCGTAAAGACGGGTACGGGCACGCTCACGCTGTCCGCGGCCAACACATACTCAGGCACGACGACGATCGCCGGGGGCCGGCTAGCCCTCACGAACTCGGGCTCGATCGGCTCGGGTGGCCTGTCGCTCGGAACCGGCGGCGTGCTCGATCTCGCCGGCCGCACCGCCGGCACCTATTCGCTGCCCGCCACCGGCAACCTGGTCGGCAGCGGCACGCTTGTGGGCAGTGGCAAGACGCTCGCCGTGCTCGGCTCATTCCTGCCCGGGAACAGTCCGGGAACTGTCACGGTGGGCAGCGGCTTCGCCCTCGACCTGGCGAACTCGGGCACGAGCCTGTTCGAGATCACGAGTCCGCTTTACACGGCTGGCACGTTCGACCACGTCAACGGCGCCGGCAGCGTGATCTTCGGCGGCGTGCTCAATCTCGCCTTCAGCGGCGGCACGTATGCGAACGGCACGGACGTCCTTCAACTCTTCGCGAACTCGGGCGGCCGCTCCGGCGACTTCACGTCGATCGTCTCGACCGGCCTCGAAGCCGGGCAATATGCCACGTTCAATGCGGCGACGGGCTCCATCTCGGTCGTTCCGGAACCCTCCACCTACGCCATGGCACTCGCCGGACTGGCCTGCGGCGGGTTCTCGATGTGGCGGCGGCGGAAGCGGGCCTGACGCTACGGGCCTGCTCTCGTCTGCGTTTTCACGATGCCCTGTTTTCGCCCCCTCTCGCCGGGGCCATGGATGGCCGCACGACGCGTGACTGCCCGCCTGGAGGGCGGGCCCGTAAAGCAAGCAAGCCCGGGCCAAGGATGGCCGGGCTTGCGTGAAATGGCGGGGGTAGGATTCGAACCTACGACCTCGAGGTTATGAGCCTCGCGAGCTACCGGGCTGCTCCACCCCGCGACGGGTGTGTCGGCCGGCAAACCCGCCAGCAACTGGCGTGTCCGGCGGCGGAACTTCCCTGAATAATAGCGTGGCCTCGCCGGAAATGAAGGCCCGGCACGAAAGCCCCGAAGAATCGAGGGCACGACCTCCCGGTTTGGCAGTCGCAGGGATGCAGCCGCCCCCCCCACCACCGCGCCGTCTGCCGCCCGCGGCCCACGGTCGCTCCACGCTCGTGGGCGGCCTGCCCTGGAGCGAGCCCGCCGCCGCAGACACGGCTCCGGGCATGCCCGTGGTCGTTTCCAGCGACGCGGGCCGGGCCAGGCGGGCCACACGGGTGGGCCCCGTGCGGGCAGGCCTCCGCGTCTTCGCCTCCCGGCTCGACGACCTGGTCCGCCGAAGCCCGCCGTTCACGGTGAGCCTGTCGGTTCATGTGCTCGTGCTGCTTGCGCTGGCGCTCTCGGTGGTCCGGGCAGAGTCGCGAAAGCGGCTCGCGCTCGAACTCGCCTTCGGAGTCGACTCGCCCGCGCCGCCGACGGCGGAGGTGTCGATCGCGCCCGCGGTGGCGCCGCAGCCTGTGCCGGAGCCCGTGCCCGTCGTCACGCCGGAGCCGGTCGTACCCGACCCCGTGGCGTCGCCACCGGAGATCGTCGATGCCACCGCACCCGGCCCCGAGGCGGCCGAGCCCGTGGCGCCGTCGGTGCGTGCGCTGCTCAGCGGACGCGAGGAGGGCCGGCGTGAGGCGCTCGTGGAGGCGGCCGGCGGCAACGGCCAGACGGAGGTGGCGGTCGGCAAGGCGCTGGCGTGGCTCGCCAAGTGCCAGGGCAAGGACGGCTTCTGGAGCCTGCAGGGCGTGTATGCCGATCCGGCACGGCAGGAGAACCGGCTCGCCGCCACCGCGATGGCACTTCTGGCCTTCCAGGGCGCCGGGCACACGCCGACGTCCGGCAGCCATGCCGCCACGGTGCAGAAGGCCTGGAAGGCGCTCGCGGCGCGGCAGCTCGACGACGGCCGCTTCGAGGTGCCCCCCGACGTGCCGCACCTGCACCGGATGTATTCCCATGCCCAGGCGACGATCGCCGCGTGCGAGCTTGCCGGCATGACGGGGGACGCAGGGCACGGGGCCGTCGCCCGCCGTGCCATCGCTTACGCCGTGGCGGCGCAGGGGCCCAATGGCGGCTGGCGGTACGGCCCCGGCGAGCCTGGCGACATGTCGGTGACGGGCTGGTACGTGATGGCCCTCAAGAGCGGCGAGATGGCGGGCCTCGACGTGCCGGCCGAGACGTTTCGCGGCGTCGACGCGTTTCTCGACGGCGTGGCGCTGGATGGCGGATCCCGCTATGGCTACATGCGGTACGTGCGGGACAGGCCGCCGGCCGACGACACGTCGGCGGTGTCGGCGGAGGGGCTGTTGGCGCGGCAGTTTCTCGGCTGGCGGCGCGACGACGAACGGCTTGCCGCGGGCATCCGGCGGCTGCTGGACGAGAATCTTCCGAAGCTGCGGGCGTGGGGCGCGAAGGACGGCTACGACGAGAAGGACGTGTATGCGTGGTACTACCTGACGCAGGTGGTGCACCACGTCGGCGGGCAGCCGTGGCGCCAGTGGAACGCCGCCATGCGGGAGGTCCTGCCGCGGATGCAGGTCCAGAGCGGCAGGGAGGCCGGCTCCTGGGATCCCGCGCTCGACCACTGGGGCAGCGCCGGCGGCCGGCTGTTCGAGACCTGCTTCTGCACGTGGATGCTGGAGGTGTACTACAGGCACCTGCCGCTCTACGGTGAGGAGGCGTTGGTCGCCCCGGCTGGCCCCTGAAGCGGGGGGCGGGGCTGGACTGGAGAGGCAGGGAGACTGGGCAGTCGCCGCCGACCCTGCCGACAGCGAAGCCGCGATCAGCGGCGGTGGCGGGGCTGCACGCCACGGAGCCCGTGGGCCGATGAAAAGGCTGCCTCAAGGAGTTCGCCCGCCATGGCCACGAAGAAGAAGAGCTCGAAGAGTTCCAAGTCGAAGACGTCGATGTCGCAGCAGATCGCAGGCATCGCCACCATGGGCTTGCCGGCCCCGGTACAGAAGGTGGCCTCGTCGAAGTGGGGCTCGAAGATCCTGCTGCTGCTCGTGCCGATCCTCGTGGCCAGCGGCATCATCACGATCTCCTTCACGGGCGGCATGCCCACCGTGAACGTGAACCATGAACGGGCCGCCGCGGTGGGCCGCGATCTCCGCGACGAGGCGCTGAAGGCGGCCGAGCAGATTCGCACGTACGACGAAAGCGGCTACCGCTGAACGGCGACCATTCGGACGGTCACGGGGCGCGTTCGCTCGTCAGCCTCGACTCCGCCATCGCCTCGGCCTTCGCGCGGACGGCGCTGGCGAACGTGTCGCGGCCGTATCCGCACAAGCTCGACCACCTGCTCGTCGACGGACCCGAGCTGTGGGCCGCCGATCACGTGGCCGTGCATCCGGCGTTCTGTGGCGCCTACGACTGGCACTCGGCCGTGCACATGCACTGGCTGCTCGTGCGGGTCTTGCGACTCGCGCCTGCCAGCCCGGAGGCCGCCGCGATCGTTGCCACGCTCGACGCGCATCTCACCAGCGACGCCCTCGCCGCCGAGCGTCGCTACCTGGCCTCGGCCGCGGGAAAGACGTTCGAGCGGCCCTATGGCTGGGCCTGGCTGCTCGCGCTGCAGGCCGAACTCGAACGACTTCGGCGGACCGACTCTCGGGCCGATCCGTGGGCCGGGGCCGTGGCGCCCCTCGCGGGCGACCTCGCGGAGCGGCTGGGCTCATTCGTCGCGGTTGCCCGCTATCCGGTTCGGGCGGGCACCCACGGCAACACCGCCTTCGCCTGCATCCTCGCCCACGATCATGCCGTTGAAACCGGCGATGCCGCGCTCGCAGCCACGATCGCCGGAGCGGTGATCCGCTGGCACGGTGCCGACCGGATCGCGCCCGTGGCCTACGAGCCGTCACTCACCGATTTCCTGTCGCCGACCCTCGCGGTGGCGGCCGCGATGGCGTTCGCCTGCTCGCCCGCCGCCTTCGCCGCGTGGTTCGACGCCTACCTCCCGGAGGGCCTCGGCCCGCTGGCTACCCCGCCGTGGGTGGACGACCGCCGAGATCCGCAGATCGCCCACCTCGACGGCCTCTCGCTGTCGCGGGCCTGGATGCTGCGACGGATTGCGGCGGCACTGCCCGCGGGGCATGCTCGACGGCGTGACCTCGTGACGGCCGCGGACCGGCACCTCGAGGCCGGCATGCCGTGGACCGTCGGGGGCGACTATGCGGGAGAACACTGGCTCGCGTCGTTCGCGGCGCTCGCGGTCGGGGATCGTCCCTGAGCGCTGCGGCGGGGAGCGCGAGCGATGGCGGTGATCGACGTCGGCGATCGCGGCGTGGCGATCACGGTGGCGGAGCCGACGCCTGCCATGCGCATGGCGGTGGTCCGTGGCCTCACGCAGATGCTGCTCGACGCCCGGATCGCCGGCGTGACCGACGTCGTGCCGTCGCCCGGTCGCGTGACGGCGGTGTATGACCCGCTCACGACGAGCCATGCGGAGGTGCGGCGGCGGGTCGAGGAGATCGCCGAGGCGACGCCGGTGTCGACGGGCGACTCCTCGGCGGCCGAGCACGAGATCCCGGTGTGCTACGGCGGCGAACTCGGTCCCGACCTGGCGGAGGTGTGTGCCGCGCATGCGATCGACGCCGAGCGGCTGGTCGAAGCGCATGCGGCCGCGGAGTATGCCGTGGAGGCGATCGGGTTTCTGCCCGGGTTTGCCTACCTCTCCGGCCTGCCGCCGGCGCTCGCGACGCCGCGCCGGGCGACTCCGCGGCGGCTCGTGCCGGCGGGGGCTGTCGGCATCGGTGGCAGCCAGACCGGCGCCTATCCGTTTGCCAGTCCCGGGGGCTGGAACCTGATCGGCCATACCCCAGCGAGGCTCTTCGATGCCACGCAGGCGAGCCCGGCGCTGCTGGCCGTGGGAGATCGCGTGCGGTTCGTGCCGATCACGCCCGAGGAGCATCGCCGCCGAACGCACGATGGCGACGGAGAGCCGCCTCGATCGCGCACCCCACGTGTCGGCGTGGTCGTCGTGGCGCCCGGGCTGTTCACGACCATCCAGGATCTCGGCCGGCCGGGGCATCGCGCCAGCGGGGTGCCGCTCTCCGGCGCGGCCGACCCCGCCGCGCTGCGGCTGGCCAATCGCCTCGTCGGCAATCCGGAGGGCGCCGCGGCGCTGGAGGTCACACTGCTCGGGCCGACGCTCCGCTTCGAGCGCGACGCCGTCGTGGCGGTGGCCGGCGCCGTGTTTCCAGGATGCCCGTGGGCCCGGCCCTTTCGCGTGTCGGCCGGCGAGACGCTTTCGCTTGGGCATGCGGTGGCCGGGTGCCGCGGCGTGCTCGCGATCGCGGGGGGCGTGGCCGTGGAGCCGGTGCTCGGGAGCCGCAGCACGTTCGTGCCGGCCCGCCTCGGCGGCCTCTGCGGGCTGCCGCTGGCCGCGGGCGACGTGATTCCGCTCGGCGACGCCAGCGCCGGGCCGACGCCCGCGCTCGCGGATCCTGGGCCGCCCCCAACCGCCTCGGCGGTGACGACCCTGCGAACCATCCCCGGAGCCGATTTCGCGGCCTGCGGCGACGCGATCTGGAAGGCCACGCATCGCACGAGCAGCCGCTCCGACCGGATGGGTGTTCGGCTCGAGGGCCAGCCGCTCGGCCGCGACCGTGCCGATGGATCGCTGCCGTCGGTCGCGGTGCTCCCGGGCACCGTGCAGCTGCCTCCCGACGGGCAGCCGATCATTCTCCTCGCCGATGCGCAGACGATCGGTGGCTATCCCGTGATCGGCCATGTGATCGCCGCCGACCTGCCGCTCGTGGCCCAGCTGCGGCCCGGCGACGTCGTCCGCTGGCAGCCGTCGACCATCGAGGAGGCCCATCGCGCAGCCCGCGAGCAGGACGCCACCGCGAGGGCCGTGCGATGACCGCCTCGCACCGCCGCATCGATCTCAACGCCGACGTAGGCGAGGGCGTGGCAACGGACGCCGTGCTCATACCGCTCGTCTCCTCGGCGAACGTCTGCGCCGGCGCACATGCCGGCGATGCCGCGCTGATGGCCGAGACGGTTCGGCTCGCGGTGCGGCACGGCGTGGCGGTGGGGGCGCATCCGGGCCATCCCGATCGCGGGCACTTCGGACGACGGCCGCTGCCGATTTCGCCAGCCGCGGCGGCGGTCCTCGTGGACGAGCAGATCGCCGCCGTGGCAGCGCATGCGGGCGGCAACCTCCATCACGTGAAGCTGCACGGTGGTCTCTATCACCAGGTGGGCGGCGATCCCGCGCTGGCTGAGGCGGTGGCGGGCATCCTCGCGGCACGCTGGCCGTGGCTCGTCGTCTACGCCGCGTCTGGCAGCGTGCTGGCCCGCGTGGCGCGGGAGGGCGGGCTCGCGGTGGCCCACGAGGCATTCATCGACCGTGGGTATCGGGTCGACGGCACGCTCGTGCCCCGGGGTGAGGCGGGCGCCGCGATCGATGATCCGGCTGCCGCGGCCGCCCGTGCCGTGCGGATGGTGACGGAGGGCGTGGTGCAGACGGCCGCCGGCAGCGACCTCGCGATCGACGCCGACACCCTCTGCATCCACGGCGACGGCCCGCGGGCCGTGGAGATTGCGGCGGCCGTCCGCGAGGCGCTCACCGCTGCCGGGGTGGCGATCCGCCGTCCTACGGCGCGAGCACATCCCACGTGACCGGCGTCTGCGCCACGTGGAGCCGCACCCGCTGGTGGCCGACCGCGTGCAGGCAGAGCAGCTCGACGGCATCGAATCGGCAGGCGACGACCGCGAAGGCAAGCAGCGGTGCATCGTCGCCTTCGGCGGGTGCGGTGGGCGATGAGGGAAACTCCGCGAGCGTCGTGCCGGGCCCATGCGCGGCTGCGTAGCAGGCGCGGCTCATGGCCGCCGATCTCGACAAGGCGTCGACCGCGACGGCATCGCCGTGATGGATCGTGGCCACGGCCGGAATCCGCACCTGCACCCGCATCGCCGGGTCGTACCAGTGCAGCGCCACGCGGGGGTCATGCCGCATCGCAGCCACCTTGGGGCTGCGGATGTCGGTGTGGAAGCGGATCTCGCCCCGCGCGGTATCCAGATACCGCAGCACCACCGTGCGAGCCTGGGGAGCACCGTCGGCACCGATCGTCGCGAGGGTCGCCAGGTGCAGGGGGTGCCGCGCGGAGGCGGTCGCGGCGGTGAGTTCCCCGGCCAGCCATGCCCAGGCCGCGGCCGGGCTCATCGCGGCGAGGTCGGGGGCGGACATGCTCACGAGCGAGGCGCCTCCGGGAGCTCAGACCGTTCCGCCCCACTGCCGGATCGCCTCGTAGGCGACCAGCGCCGCGCAGTTGGCCACGTTGAGGCTCCGCACCTGCGGCCGCGACGGGATGGTCAGCAGCCGGTCGGCCAGTGGCGCGGTGATCTCAGGGGGCAGGCCGGCCGACTCCTTGCCGAACACGAGCACGTCGCCAGGACGGTAGGCCACGTCGGTGTAGGACCGCGTGGCGCGGGCCGAGAACAGCCAGCGGTCGCCCGCCCCGGCCGCGGCCAGACGGACACCGAGGTCAGCCCAGGAATCGGCCACCTCCCACTCCAGTTCGTCCCAGTAGTCGAGGCCCGCCCGGCGGAGGTAGTAGTCGTCGAGCGAGAAGCCGATCGGACGGACCAGCCACATCTTGGCCGCGATGGCCACGCAGGTCCGGCCCACGTTTCCCGCATTTGGCGGAATTTCGGGCTCGTGAAGCACGATGTGGAGCCGGGGTGCGTATCGCATGAAATGAAGCGTGCCTCGTCCGGAGGCGTTTGCTAGGGTTGGGCGAGAGGGCTCAGTCTACCGAGGCGGTCGGCACGCGAGAGGCGGGGCGATGGGACGAGTCGGCCTGACATGTGCGAGGCTGGTGGGCGGCGTGGCCGTCGTGGCCTCGTGGGCCTCCTGCCCACCGCAGGCCGTGGCCCAGATCCAGTACCTCGACAACGGAGCGATCCGCCTCGGGGTCGACACGACGAAGGGGGGCGCGATCGTCGCCCTCCAGCCGTCCGGCACGCTCGGCTCGGGCTCGAACGTCGTCAACACCTTCGACCTCGGGCGTCTCGTCCAGCAGTCGTACTACTCCGGGCCCTCGTCGTTCGTGCCCGCAGGGGCCACGCAGCATCCGAGCTGGAGCCCGTGGCCATGGAATCCGGTGCAGGGGGGCGACGCCTACGGCAATCGCTCCACGCTGATCAGCGCGTCGAATAGCGGCACGCAGCTCTACGTGAAGAGCCGTCCGAAGCAATGGGCGCTGGCGAACGTCGACTCCGAGTGCACGATGGAGCAGTGGATCACGCTGTCCGGGAGCGTGGCCACCGTCCGTAACCGGCTCACCAACGCCCGCGATGACACCGCGCAGTATGCCGCTCGCACGCAGGAACTCCCCGCCGTCTACACCTGGGCCCGGCTCACCCAGCTGAAGACCTATGCTGGCACGGCACCCTTCACCAGCGGCAGCCTGACCACGATTCCCAACGCGGCCCCGCCGTGGACGACGTTCCGGGCGACCGAGGGGTGGGCGGCCTACGTCGACTCGAACGACTGGGGGCTGGGCGTGTTCGCCCCCGGCAACGTGAAGTTCATCGGCGGCTTTTCGGGCACGCCGGGCACCGGCAGCACCACGAGCGCCAACACCGGCTACATCGCGCCGATCCGCCAGGAGGTCATCGACCACGACATCGTCTACGAGCACACCTACCACCTGATTCTCGGCAGTCTGGCGTCGATCCGCTCCTATGCCGTGGCGAACAAGCCCGACCTCCGCCCCGACTACCAGTTTCGCGGCACCCGCGACGGCTGGACCTACGCCAACGCCACCGACGCGGGATTCCCCGTGACCGACCGGCTCCACGTGAACGTGAACTCGGCCGATCCACAGATGCTCGGCCCCGAGTGCTCGTTTGCGGCGGCCGACGTTCCCAAGCTGTATGTGCGGGTGGCCGCCTCGGTGGCGTCGGGGACGCAGACGTCGGGGAGGTTTTACTGGGAGCGCGACAACGGCGCGGCCCCGATGAGCACCTCCCAGAGCCAGGGCTTCACGATCACAGCCGATGGCCAGTTCCGCACCTATGAGGTCGGCCTCTCGGCGACGTCGACATGGTCCGGCCAGATTTCGCGGCTGCGGTTCGACCCGGTGTCGAGCGGCACCACCGGCGACTTCGTGGAGGTGCAGTTCATCTCGGCCTACGCGCCCGGCACGATCTGGGTCGATGTCGTTAGCGGCACGCAGACGCAGGCGGAGGCGCGGGCGTCGATTCTCACGGGCACGGCCGGCCTCACGAAGACCGGAGCGGGCGTTCTGTCGCTGACCCTCTCCAACACGTTCACGGGACGCACGCGGGTCGACGGCGGCCGGCTCCTCGTGAGCCACACCGCGGCGCTGGTGCGGAGCACCGTCGATACGCAGACGGGCGCGACCGGTACGGTGGCCTTCGGCGCGATCACGTCGGCGACCTTCGGCGGGCTGACGGGATCCAACGGCATGGCGCTGATCAACAGCGGCTCGGCCGCGGTAACGCTGTCCGTTGGCGGCAATGGCGAGTCGACGGTGTTTGCGGGGCGATTGTCCGGCGGTGGATCGCTCACCAAGACAGGCAGCGGCGCGCTCACGCTCACGGGGAGCAGCTCGCACACCGGGGTGACCAGGGTGACCGCGGGCCGGCTCGTGGCGGCCCATTCGGCGGCCCTGGCCTCGAGCACCGCGAGCGTCTCGGCCGGTGCGACGCTGGCGGTGGGAGGGGGAGTGCAGGTTTCGGTCAGGGGGCTGCAGTTCGCCACAGGCTCCCGGGTCGACGTGGATGCCGGCGACATCACCGTGGCGGGTGGCCTCGCCGCAAACGCACTCGTTGGGAAGATCCTCGAGGGACGCGCGGGCGGCACCTGGACGGGCACGAGCGGCGTGGTCTCGACGGCGGTGGCCGCGGCCGTGGCGGCCGGAGCGTCGCGGGCGGTCGGCTGGGTGGACGAGGGTGGCGGCAGCCTGCGGTTCGGCTATGCGGCCCCGGGCGACACCAACGTGGACGGCTTCATCGACGTCTTGGATGGGGCCAACCTCCTCAACTCCGGCCGCTACGATCGAGGCACGGCGGCCACGTGGACCGACGGCGACTTCAACTACGACGGTATCGTCGACGTGATGGATGCGGCGGAGTTCGTGACATCGGGGCTCTACGACGCCGGCGGCTACGGGCCTGCGGGTCTCGCCGCCGTCGCCGCGGTCCCGGAACCGGGCCCCTGCCTGTCGCTGATTGCGGCGGGCTGCGGTGCGGCCGCGGTCCGGCGGCTCCGCGGTTCGCCCCGCCGGGGCGGTCTGCTATCGTTTTGACGGGCGTGCCGACGCCGTCGAACGGCGGCCCGGGACCCGTTGCACGAGGAGCGATCGTGGTCGAACTGAAGCGGAACCCCACGCGGGCGGTGCGGATCGGCAGCATCACGATCGGGGCCGGGCACCCCATCGCCCCCCAGAGCATGACCGCCACCCACACCCAGGACGTGGCGGCCACGGTCGAGCAGGCCAATGCCCTGCACGCCGCCGGGGCCGGCGTGGTGCGGATCGCCGTCGACTCGAAGAAAGACGCGGCGGCCCTCGAGGCGATCCGGGCCGGCACGCCCGCGAACCTCGCGATCGACCTCCAGGAGAACTACCGCCTCGCCCTCGACGTGGCCCCCCACGTCGACAAGCTCCGCTACAACCCCGGCCACCTCTACCACCATGAGCCCACGAAGCCGTGGCAGGACAAGGTGAAGTTCATCGCCGGCGTGGCGGTCGATCACGACTGCGCCCTCCGTGTGGGCGTGAACTGCGGGAGCGTCGACCCCGCGAAGAAGGAGCAGTTCGCCGCCGACGACTCCCTCGGGCCGATGCTCGCCAGCGCCTTCGAACACTGCGAGCTGCTCGACTCGATCGGGTTCACCCGGTATGCCGTGTCGCTCAAGGACTCGGATCCTGCCAAGGTGATCGAGGTCAACCGGCGGTTTGCCGAACAGCGGCCCGACGTGCCGCTGCACCTCGGCGTGACCGAGGCGGGCATGCCGCCCGACGGCATCATCAAGACCCGGATCGCCTTCGAGCAGCTGATCTCGCGGGGCATCGGCGACACCGTCCGGGTGTCGCTCACGGTGCCCAACGCCGACAAGCCCGAGGAGATCGCGGCGGCCAATGCGATCCTGGCCGACATCGCCGCGGGCCGGGTACGGAGCGTGGTCGACTACGGTCTTTCGTCGCTCAACATCATCTCCTGCCCCAGCTGCTCGCGGGTCGAGAACGAGGCCTTCATCGAGCTCGCCAAGGACGTGAAGGCGATGACGGCCTACGCGAGGGATCACGCGATCACGATCGCCGTGATGGGCTGCCGGGTGAACGGCCCGGGCGAAACCGACGACGCCGACCTCGGGCTGTGGTGCGGCCCCACGCACGTGAACCTCAAGCGGCGGAGCGTGGAGCTTGGCGCGTTTCCGTACGACGAGATCCTTCCGCGGCTGCGGACCGAGCTCGACAAGCTGATCGCGGAGCGTGCCTGACATGCACCGTCTGCCGATCGTCGACGCGGCGGCGGGCTCGTGCGGCCTGGAGGCCGGCCCGCTGCCGGCCGTGCCGCCGGTGGATCCCGCCACGTGCCGCGGCACCTTCGCAATGGTGAGCCTGGGCTGCCCCAAGAACCTCGTGGACGGCGAGCGGATGCTCGGCCTCCTGCGGCAGGACGGCTGGCAACTCGTCGCCGAGCCGCAGGGGTCCGACCTCGTGATCGTGAATACATGCGCCTTCATCGACGCCTCCCGCGCGGAGTCGTACGGGGCGATCCACGAGATGCTCGACCTCAAAAAGCGGGGCGGCACCCGGGGCGTGATCGTGTCGGGCTGCCTGGCCGAGCGGCAGAAGGAGGGGCTCCTCGAGGAGCTGCCCGGGCTCGATGCGGTGATCGGCGTGTTCTCCCGCGACGAGATCGCCAAGGCGGCCGAGCGGCTGATCGGCGGCCTCGGCGACCAGCGGAGCATCTTCCGGCCGGCCCCCGCCCGGGCCCTCGACGACTCGGGCCGGATGCGGGTCACGCCGCGGCACATGGCCTACCTCAAGATCTCCGAGGGCTGCGACCGCACGTGCACGTTCTGCGCGATCCCGAAGATGCGGGGCAAGCACGCCACCAAGCCGATCGAGGAGGTGATCCGCGAGGCCCGCGAGCTCGCGGCCGACGGCGTGAAGGAGCTCGTGATCGTCGCCCAGGACACGACCTACTACGGGATGGACCTGTACGGCGAGCCGCGGCTGGTGGAGTTGCTCGACGAGCTCGAGAAGGTGGAGGGGATTCGCTGGATCCGCCTCATGTACCTGTATCCGATCTTCTTCACCGACCGGCTGATCGAGAAGATCGTCACGAGCCCGAAGATCGTCCCCTACCTCGACATGCCGCTGCAGCATGCGTGCGACCCGGTGCTCAAGCGGATGCAGCGGCGGGTCAACCGCGTTGCCACCGAGGAGCTGCTCGGCAAGCTGCGGACGCGGATTCCGGGCCTGGTGCTCCGGACGACGTTCATCA
>JBJTRH010000396.1:0-5219 GCA_046076065.1 Planctomycetaceae bacterium
CGTCTCCACGCGGTGGCCTGCCCGCTTCGGCAGGATCGGGTTGTAGGAGGGGCCGATCTCGAGGCACAGGCCCGCGCCGTCGATCAGCCTGCGGAGCGCCTGCTCGCGGCCGGCGGAGTAGTCGAGAGTCGTCATGGTCGCCGAGAGCCTACCCGCCGGGCCGGCGGATTGAGGAGTGTCCGGATCGCGGCGAGCAACCGGTCGGGATCGCTCGCGGTCGAATCGTGCACCGGCATGACGACCGTCTTCTGGTCGACCACCCGCACCGTGCCCCCGCGGGCGGCCGCCGCCTGCCGGAGCCGCTCCATGGCCGCCCGGTCATGATGCCCGATGACCACCATCCCTGGGTGCCGCGTGATCGAGTCGATGCCGAGGCCGACGGCCAAGGCCTTGAGCCGCGCGAACTCCAGCAGCCGTCGCGTCTCGTCGGGGAGTGGTCCGAAGCGATCGGCCAGTTCCGTCGCCAGCTCGTCGACCTGCGACTCGGCGGTCACCCGCGAGAGCCTCCGGTACACGTCGATCTTGGCGCGGAGATCGGGAATGTAGTCGCGGGGCAGCCACGCCTCGCCGGGCAGGTCGACGTTCACCGCCGGGGGCTCGGCGGGGGGCAGGGCCTTCATGCCGCGGACCGCCTGCTCGAGGAGCCGGCAGTAGAGCTCGTAGCCCACCGTGGCGATGTGGCCGCTCTGCTGCGTGCCGAGCAGGTTGCCAGCGCCGCGGATCTCGAGATCCCGCATCGCCAGCGAGAAGCCGGCCCCCATGCTGGAAAACTCCTGGATCGCCCGCAGCCGCTTCGCGGCGGTGCTCGTGAGGCGGGCTGCTTCGTCGACGAGGAGATAGCACCACGCGCGATGGTGCGACCGACCGACCCGGCCGCGGAGCTGGTGCAGGTCGGCGAGGCCGTAGGTGTCGGCCTCGTCGATGAAGATCGTGTTGGCGTTCGGGATGTCGAGGCCGCTCTCGATGATCGTGGTGGCCAGGAGAATGTCGGCCCGGCCGGCCACGAAGGCGAGCATCTGCTCCTCGAGCTCGGTCTCCGAGAGCCGTCCGTGGACGATCGCGATCGTGGCCTCGGGCACGATCTGCTGGATGCGGTGCGAAACCTTGTGGATGTCGTGGATGCGGTTGTGCACGAAGAACACCTGGCCGCCGCGGGACAGCTCCCGCTCGATCGCGTTCCGCACCAGCGCCGTGTCCCAGCGGGCCACCTTGGTCTCCACCGCCATGCGGTTGGTCGGGGGCGTGGTGAGGTTCGAGATGTCGCGGATGCCGAGCATCGACATGTGGAGCGTTCGTGGGATCGGGGTCGCGGTCATCGTGAGCACGTCCACGCTCGCCCGCAGCGCCTTGAGCCGCTCCTTCACGTCCACGCCGAAGCGTTGCTCCTCGTCGACGATCACGAGGCCCAGATTGGCGAAGTGGATGTCGGCTCCCGCGAGCCGGTGGGTGCCGATCACGATGTCGACCGTCTTGCGGGCGAGGCCCTCGAGCGTGTCCCGCTCCTCGGCCAGAGGCGTGAGCCGCGACAGGCAGCGGATCGTGAAGGGAAACTCCGCGAACCGGGCGGCGAAGGTCCGCCGATGCTGCTCGGCGAGCACGGTGGTGGGCACGAGCACCGCCACCTGCGCCCCCGACTCCGCCGCCTTGAAGGCGGCCCGCATCGCGAGTTCCGTCTTGCCGAAGCCGACGTCGCCGCAGAGCAGCCGGTCCATCGGTCGCGGCTTCTGCAGGTCGTCGCGGATCGCCTCCATCGCCGTGAGCTGATCGGGCGTCTCGTCGAACGGGAACGACTCCTCGAACTGCCGCTGCCAGGGCGTGTCGTCCGGGAACGCCACGCCGGGCCGGCTCTCCCGCACGGCCTGCAGGCGAATCATGTCGGCGGCCATGTCGGCCACCGCCTTCTGCACCGCCTGCTTCTGCTTCTCCCAGGTGGCCCCGCCGATCTTCGCGAGCTTCGGGGTGAGCTTCGTGCCGCCGACGTATTTCTGCACCAGCTCGATGCAGGAGGCGGGCACGTAGATCCGCGTGCTCTCGGCGAACTCGATGTCGAGAAACTCCTCGGTGCGGCCGTGTTTCTCGAGGAGCTTCAGCCCCTTGTAGCGGCCGATGCCGTGCGCCACGTGCACGACGTAGTCGCCCTCGTGGAGGTCGAGGAAGGTGTCGATGGCGCGTGAGAGCCGCTGCCGCGCGGGCCTGCGGACCACGTCCTCGCGGCGGAACAGTTCGCCGCTCGACACCAGCACCAGCTTCTCCGGCACCAGCCGAAAGCCGGCCGAGAGGTGGCCGCGGGCGAAGTGGAGCCGGCCGCTGCGGGCCGGTGCCGAGTCGGCGAGCAGTTCGCCGAGCCGCTTCTCCTCGGCGTCGGACGGGGCGACGACCCACACCTCCTGATCCTTGCCGACGGTCTCGAGCTCCTCCTTCACACGGTCGAGGGAGCCGGTGAACCGCTCCACGCTCTCCACCGCCAGCGTGGCCGTGGCGTCGAGGCTCGTCGGCGCGATCGCGGAGAGGGCCACCGACGGCAGCCGGTGCATCCGCGAGAAGAGATCCTCGGGAGCGAAGAGCCCCGCGCCGGCGAGCCGGTCGTGCATTCGCTTCGCCTCCTCGGCCACCTCGCCGGGCTCGACGATCGCCCACGCCGAGCCGGGAGGCAGAAGGTCGGCGAGCTGGGTGGGCCGCGTGCCGGCCGCCACGGCGAGGGCCGTGAGGTCGACCGCCTCCACGGCCGCGATGCTCCGCTGGGTGACGGTGTCGAAGGTGCGGAGCGATTCGATCTCGTCGCCGAACAGCTCGACGCGGACGGGACGGTCCCAGTCGGCGGCGAACAGGTCGACGATCCCACCGCGGCGGGCGAAGCTGCCGGGGGCGTCGATCGCATCCACGAGGTGCCAGCCGCGGGCTCCCAGCCAGTCGGCGAGTTCCTCGGGATCGAGCCGTCCACCGACGGCGAGCCGCCGGGTGCCCGCAGCGACGTCGCGGGGATCGGCCAGCGGCGCGAGCAGGGCCTGGATGCTCGTGACGACAACCGGCGTTCGCGCCGGGGCGGCGAGTCGCTTGACCACGGCCACTCGCTCCGCCGCGGCCGGGTCGTCGCCGGCGTCGTCGCCGAGGCTCTCGACCGCCGGCAGGAGCACGGCGGCGACGTTGCTGAAGAGGGCGAGATCGGCGAGGAAGTCGTCGGCCTCCGCCGCGTGCGGCAGGACGACCACGAGCGTGCCGGTCGCCGGGGTCCAGGCCTCGAGAAGCGCCGCCACGGCCAGCGCAGACGCCGCCCCCCAGGTTCCGCCGATCGCCCCTCCGTGCCCCTCGCGGAGCGCGGCGACGACATCGGCGAACCCGCGATGCGATTCGAGGGTGTCAGCCAGGCCGAGCAATCGCCCGGTCGGGCGGCGGGCGCGACGAGCCACGCCGGCCGTTGTACCCGATCCGCCGCACCGCGCGGGCGCCGCGGTTCGACAACCGGCGTCGGATCGGGTCCACTTCGCCCCGTCCCGAGGGAGCCGCTACGCATGAAGATCATCCGCTTTCTCGCCGCCGGGGTGGAGCACCTCGGCAGCCTCCACGACGACGGGTCGGTGACCCTCGTCGAGGGCAGCCTGTTCGGGCCGTGGCACGACACCGGCCGCCGGGTGACCGTGGAGAAGCTGCTCGCCCCGCTCGAGCCGCGGGACATCATCTGCGTGGGCCTCAACTACCGGCAGCACGCCGCCGAGACCGGCGCGGAGATCCCGTCGCACCCGGTGATGTTCATGAAGAACTCGGGGGCCGTGCAGAACCCGGGCGATCCGATCCTGCTGCCGCGGACGCTGCGGAGCGACCGGGTCGATTACGAAGCCGAGCTGGCGGTCGTGATCGGCACCACCTGCCGCAACGTGCGCCGGGACGACGCGCTGGCCCACGTGCTGGGCTACACCTGTGGCAACGACGTGTCGGCCCGCGACTGGCAGCGAAACGGCGGCGGTGGCCAGTGGTGCCGCGGCAAGTCGTTCGCCACCTTCTGCCCGCTCGGGCCGGCGATCGTCACGACCGACGAGCTGCCCGATTCGGGCGGCCTCGGCATCCGCACCACGCTCAACGGCGTCGTGATGCAGGAGAGCACGACGGCCGACATGATCTTCGACGTTCCCGCGATCGTCGAGTTCTTCTCCGCGAGCATGCTCCTCCGAGCGGGCACGGTGATCCTGACCGGCACCCCCGCGGGCGTCGGCATGGCCCGCAAGCCCCCGGTGTTCCTGCAACCGGGTGACACCGTCACGGTGGAGATCGACCGCGTGGGCCGCCTCACGAACCCGGTCGCCGAAGAACCGACATAACCGGCACGAACTCAGCCAGGGGCTGCCCGCATCGCTCACGCAAATGCGGCTTCCTGAAGCCGGAACTCAGCTCGGGGCTGCAGGTGTCCCCAGAGCCGGCGTATGCCGCCGAACGAAGCCAGGATGGCGGAGTGACGGCGGCATCCGAGTGAGCCGAGGCCACGAAGGCCGAGGTGAACGTCCGGCGACGGGGCACCGGTGGCCCCGAGCCCCAGCGACGGCCCGCCGCCTCGCCCAGCGGCCGGTTTTTCGGGTGGTTTTCATCGTGTATGGTTAAGGGTCCGACGCAGTTCCCCGCCCCGGTCCCAGGAGCCCACCCCATGGCCACCGTCTCCCGTCCGTCGAAAGCGTCCGAAGCCTTCGTCTCCGGGGCCGACGTGGTCGTGGAGTCGCTCGTGCGGCACGGCTGCGACGTGATTTTCGCGTATCCGGGCGGGGCGAGCATGCCGCTCCATCAGTCGCTCACCCGCTACAAGGATCAGATCCGCACGATCCTGCCCCGCCACGAGCAGGGCGGGGCGTTCGCGGCCCAGGGCTATTCCCGCACGACCGGCAAGCCGGGCGTGTGCATGGGCACGAGCGGCCCCGGGGCGCTCAACCTGGTCACGGCCATCGCCGACGCCAAGCTCGACAGCATCCCGCTGGTGGTGCTCACGGGCCAGGTGGGCACGAGCGTGATCGGCACCGACGCGTTCCAGGAAACGCCGATGGTGGAGGTCTGCCGCGGGATCACCAAGCACCACTACCTCGTGACCGATGCCAACGACATCGCCCGGGTGATGAAGGAGGCCTTCTACATCGCCACGACCGGCCGTCCCGGCCCGGTGCTCGTCGACCTGCCCAAGAACATCCAGCTCGCGCAGATCGTGCCCGACTACGACTGCGAGATGAACCTCCCCGGCTACA
>JBJTRH010000397.1:0-2274 GCA_046076065.1 Planctomycetaceae bacterium
CGTGTAGGTGAAGTCGAGCGTGTTGTACCGCGGCGAGTAGACGCCGGCGCCCGTCTTCCGCAGCCCCTGCGAGCCGGTCAGCTGGGCATACATGTAGAGATTGCCGCCGGTCAGGTTAATCGACGGAACGCCCGAGGAGACGGCGAGGTTGATCACGTCGGTCGACGAGCCCGCCGTGCCCGTCGATCCGAGGACGACGTTGCCGGACGCCGTGGTCTGGTTGATGGTGCCCACGGTGACGGTGGTGTCATCGAGCAGGATAGTCGGGCCCGCGGTGGGGAAGACGGCGACGGCGTCGACGGCATTCGGCACGAGACCGCCGCTCCAGGCGGTGCCGGTCGTCCAGGGCGTCGTGCCGGTGGTCGGGAGCCACGTCGACTGGGCGAAGGTTTGAGGACGATCAACGCCTCCAGCGGCAACCATGGCAGCTGCCACCACCACCAAAGACCGAAGCGATGCTGCTCGACCGCCCATGGAAATCCCCCTCGTCGATTCGAATGCCGGCCGGCTGACCGTCTTGCCCAAAGCATAAGAAAACCCTCGTCGTTCCGGGTGTCGCATCAACGTGCGACACTCCTGCGAGCCGTGGGAAATCCGTCATAACGCCACGCCGTTGAGCCGCCGGTTGCGGGGCGTCGAGCCGGCCGTGCCGCTGGCCTGGAATCCGAAACTCGTGCTGCCGCCGGCTGCGATCACCGTGTTCCAGGACGCGGCGTTCACCACGTAGCGGGAACCAGTTTTGCTGACGACGGCGGCGTTCCAGATGTTCGTGATCGTGGCATCCAGGTCGAACTCCAGCGTCCACCCGTTCAGTGGCTGGGAGGAGGCGTTGGCGATCGTCATCTCCCCGGTGAAGCCGCCGGTCCAGCCGTTGGTCTGCACATAGCCCACCGTGACGCCGCTCGGCGCCACGTAGCCGCCACGGTCGAGCAGGTCGCTCGAGATGAAGTCCGACAGGTCGAGCACGTCGACCACACCGTCGTAGTTGAAGTCGCCATCCGCCCACGACGCCGTCAGGCCCGTGTCGAACTTGCCGCTCGTCGCCACGTTCGCGGAGTCGAGCACGTCGACCGTCCCGTCCATGTTCGTGTCGCCGGCGGCGGCGAAGGCGGCCGTCACGGTGCCGTCGCCGTTGTCGAGCCAGCCCGCCGCACGGCTCCGACCGGCGGAGATCGCCGCGGCGGCCGCCGACGAGCGGATTCCAGAGATCCCGGTCCAGTCGCCGATGCCGCGGCCTGCGGCCAGTTGGGCCTGCACGGGGGTGATGCCGGGTGCGAACGTCATGCCCCCCGATCCGACGTCGACCATCGCCGTGGCAGCCATCGAGAACGATCCCAGCGAGGCGACGGCCGTGCCGATGTCGAACACGAGCCTGGCCCCGCCGCGCACGTCGACCCCACCCGTTCCGAGCGCGGCCACGTCGCGCACGATCAGCGTGCCCTCCTCGATGGTCACCGGCCCGCTCGACGTGCTCGACGCCGTGAGCACGAGCGTGCCGGGCCCGCGCTTCACCAGCGGCGCCGTGCCCGACCGCGAGGCTGAGTCGGTCTGAGTGAGGCCTGCGGCCACCGAGACCACGCCCGCCTCCGCCGCGGTGCCGCCGCTGGTCGCGTACTGCAACTGCACCCAGTCGACCGTCGTGTTCGGACCGAAGGCCACGTTCAGGAGGCCATCCTGGATCAGCGACCGCTGGGCGGACGACAGTACCAGTTCGCGCGAGGTCGCGTTGCCGTCGATCGCCGGCCAGCCGAGCGACGAGTAGGTCTGGCCGGTCGTCGAGTCGAGATACACGAGGTCGCTGCTCGTCGCACTGCCGGTCGACTTGAGGCCGACCACCAGCTTCGCCCAGGTGACCGTCTCGCCGACCGTGAGCGGCACCGACAGCGTGGCCGCGGTCACGCGGTTACCGGTGGTGGCGTCGAGCGGCTTGACGCTCTTTCCCGTTGCCGTCGCGATCTGGCTCGACCAGATCGCCGACGCCGCCGTGGCGTCGCCGGCGGTCGCCGCCGCGTAGCCGTCGATGTCGCCCGCCCACGCCTGGCGGTTCGCCCGCGGCGCCCAGGTGGACAGGGCGGCGATCGTGGGCGTGGCCGTGGGGACCGCCTGGCCCGACTTGAGCGGCACCATCCACACCGCCAACCGCTCGCTGGTCGCCCCGGTGTAGCGGATCGCGAGTTTGCACACGCCGCTCGTGCCGGCCTGACCGGAGGGGTTCGGCGAGGTCGGCAGCGGCAGAGCCTCCATCACGGTGAACGTGGCCCCGGTGCCCGCGAG
>JBJTRH010000398.1:0-17387 GCA_046076065.1 Planctomycetaceae bacterium
CACCGATCCGTGGCAGTTCAAGAACTTCCTCCTCACCGACGGGGATTGAGTCGATCCGCGCCCGGTCTGCAGGCCCCCTCCCCCACCGACATGAACCAAAAGACGCTCCTCGCCCTCGCCAAGAAGCACGGCACGCCCCTCTTCGTCGTCGACCACGACGAACTCCGGAAGAACTACGCGCTGTTCCGCAAGCACTTCCCGCGGGTGCAGATCTACTACGCCGTGAAGGTCAACAGCGATCCTGCGATCGTGAAGACCTTCTACGAGCTCGGCGGCAGCTTCGACGTGGCCAGCATCCAGGAATTCCGCACGGTCTACCAGTACATCGCCAAGCTCCCGGCGAAGCAGCGGCAGGACTTCATCTGGGACAAGATCATCTACGCCAACCCGATCAAGCCCATCGAGACCCTCGAGGAGCTCGACCGCTACAAGCCCCTGGTGACCTACGACAACCAGGAGGAGGTGAAGAAGATCGCGAAGCACGCGCCGCACGCGGGGCTCGCCCTGCGGATCCGCGTGCCCAACACCGGCTCGATGGTGGAGCTCTCGAGCAAGTTCGGTGCCCTCCCCGGTGAGGCGGTCGACCTGATCAAGTATGCCCACGACCACGACCTCGTGGTGGAGGGGCTCTCGTTCCACGTGGGCAGCCAGTGCACCAACCCCCAGAACTACATCCAGGCGCTGCACCTCTGCGCCAACATCTTCGCCGAGGCGAAGTCGCGGGGCTTCACGCTCAAACTGCTCGACATCGGTGGCGGCTTCCCGGCCGCCTACGACGCGACGGTGCCGAAGTTTTCGGCGCTGGCCACGAAGATCAACCAGGAGATCGACCGTCTCTTCCCGAAGGAGATCGAGATCCTCGCGGAGCCGGGCCGGTTCCTGGTGGCGTCGGCGGGCACGGCCGTGTGCAAGATCATCGGCAAGGCGTTTCGCAACGAAAAGACGGGCTACTACGTGGACGACGGCGTGTATCACACCTACTCGGGCGTGATCTTCGACCACTGCACCTATCACCTGACGAGCTTCAAGCGGGGCACGCCGCAGCTCTGCGCCGTGTTCGGGCCCACCTGCGACGCGCTCGACACGATCAGCCTCTCCGAGCAGCTCCCGGATCTCGAGATCGGCGACTATCTCTACAGCGAGAACATCGGCGCCTACTCGGCGGCGAGCAGCACCCACTTCAACGGGTTTCCACCGGCGACCGTCGTGCACGTCAACCGTTGATCGGCCCGGGCGCACGGCCGGCCGTCAGGGCCGCACGGCCTCGATGAGGTGGTAGCCCTTCACTTCCTCGCGGGCCACGCTCGACCACATGCGCGGGAGGTGCTCGAGATACCAGGTCGGCTGCTTCGTGACCACGAGCAGCGTGCCGCCCGCGGCGAGCGCCAGCCGCGCCGATTCCACGAACAGCTCCGCGAGCCGGAAGTCGGAGTAGTAGGGCGGATTGGCGAGGGCGAGGTCCCAGCTGCCGGGCTCCGGCACGCGGCCCTCCGCCTCGAGGGCGACGGTGAGGTTGGCGAGGCCGTTGCGATCAACGGCCCGACGCGTGCAGTCGACGGCGCGGGCGGCCGAGTCGAACGCATGCACGGTCACGCTCGCGTCGCGGGCGGCGATGCCCAGGGCCACGCAGCCCGAGCCGCAGCCGATGTCGAGCACGCGGGTTCCCGCCGCGACGTCGACGGCATTCAGCAGGTGGCGGGCGGCCGGGTCGATCCGCCGATGGGCAAAGACGCCCGGCCGCGTGAAGGCGGTGAGCAGACGGTCGCGGTCGCGAAACACCACCTCGCAGGAGAAGTCGCGGACCTTCGCCGGCTCGCGGGTCTTCTGCACCACGTAGGCGATCGTGCCCGACCTGGCCTTGCGATCGGCCCCCTCGACCGGCCGCACGCGGACGGTCTCACCCGTCTCGGCGAGCTGCTCACGGAGCCAGTTGTCGCGGGGATTGTCGATCGCCGCCACGAGGTGGCCGCCGATCGAGAGGTTCACCAGCACCGCCTGGAGGATGTCGCGCGTGAGCTCTGCCTCGCCGTCCTTTGCGAGCGGCACGACGGCGAGGTCGAAGGGGCCGGGCGGCATGTCGGCCACGCATTCGGCCGCGAGGTTCGGCGGCTGCGGCGACCACGACGCGCGGGCGGCGGTGCAGGGATGGAGGTCGAGAAACCAGGCCACAACCGCGGCGGCCGGCCGCTCGACTGCCAGGGCATGCGCCGCCTGGCCGCGACCGGTGGTCGTGCAGACGATCCGGTCTCCCGGCAGGCTGCGGGCGACCGCGAGGGCGTGGGCTTCGGCGGGACGAGCGGGGAGCAGTTCGGCGGGGCGGTTCATGCTCCGCCGAGCATACCCTCACTCACTCGGGGCGACGCGGCCGCTCCGGCCGTGAGCCTTCCTCGCCGGATTCAGGACGCCGTCGCGGGCCATCGGCAGGACGAAAGCCGCCGTCGCGCGGCCCCCCGGGCCCCATACCCCGCTCCGCCATCCCGGCCCGCATCCGCTGCATCACCTCGCCGGCGAACTTCTCGAGCTCGGCACGGTCGAGCTTGCCGTCGCCATCGGCATCGAACGTGAGCGCGCGTTCCACGAACCGCTCCGGTGACGGGCCGCCTTCCGGCCGTGCGGCCCCGTCACCGCGAAGGGCGCCATCGCGAAACGGTCGGCCCTCGCGGGGCGGTGTGGCCTCGCTCGCCTCGCCGCGCGGCGGGCGGCCCTCGGCGCCTCCCTCCCGGGGCGGCGGCCCGCGGAAGCCGCCTTCGCCCCGCGGAATCGGCGGCAGCGGCGGACGAAACTCCTCGTGGTCGAGTTTTCCGTCGCCGTTCGTGTCGGCCTTCGCCAGGTTCGCGGAGGCACTCTTGATCTCGTCGGTGTAGAGCTCGTGGTCGCCGTTGGTGTCGAGGGCCTGGCGGATCGTGTCGGCGCGGCCCGGCGGCGGACCGTCGCGGCCCTCCGGGGGCTGGGCGATCGCGAAGCCGCCACAGGCGACGGCCAGCAGGCTGAGCATGATGCGAAGTGTCATGGGATGTCTCCGGAAGCGATGTCAGGGTTCCTTGCCCAGGGCTTCAACGACCGGGCGGCGGGAAGGTTACGGCCGCGGCTCCCCCACGCAAAACAGAAACCGCCCGGATCGCAGGTAGAGCCGGCCATCCGTGATCGCGGGCGTGCCGCTGAAGTCGCTCTCGTCGCCGGCGAAGCGGTTGCAGGCGAGCACCTCGAACCGGGGCTCGGCCGGCAGCACGAGCGTGCCGCTCCAGCGGGTCGGCACGATCAGCCGTCCGGCAGAGAGCACGGGCGACGCGTAGACCGGCCGCCCGCCCCCCGCGATCTCCGCGACCCGGCTCCGATAGACCTGTTCGCCCGTCGTCGCGCTGGAGCAGAACGCCTGGCCCCGGTCGTCGATCCAGTAGAGATGCCCCTCGTGAAGCAGGGGCGTGGCCACGTAGGAACTCGCCTTGCTCGTCCAGAGCACGTGCGACTTCGTCACGTCGCCGCTGCCTCCCGCGCGCACCGCCAGTGATCCCGCGGAACGGAACCCCCCGAACACATACACGACGTCGCCGTCGACCACCACGCTCGGCGAGATGTTGCCGGTGAGCGCGTGCGCGGCATGCCAGCGGATCTTGCCCGTGGCCGGGTCGAGCCCCCACACCTCCGAGGGCACCGCCACGACGAGCTCCTCGCGGCCGTCCGGCAGGCGGGCGATGGCTGGCGTGCCGTAGGCCAGCTCGAGCGCTGCCGCCTCGGCCTTCCAGATCTCGCGGCCCGTCTTTCGGTCGAGGCCTCGGATCGATTGGCTCTCCTCGGCGGCGTTCACGATCACGAGGTCGCCGTGCAGGATCAGGCTCGCCGCGGAGCCCCAGCGGCGGTTGCTTGATTCCTTGCCTACGGCCGCCCGCCAGCGTTCCGCGCCGGAGCGGTCGAAGCACACCACGCCGCTCTTGCCGAAAAACGCATAGACCGCGTCGGCATCCACGACCGGCGTGCTGCTGGCGTAGCCGTGCTCGGTGAGATAGCCCTCGTAGGCGTCTTCCGGAAGCTCGGCAGGCACGTCCTTGCGCCAGCGCTCGGCCCCGGTGGTCCGATCGAAGCACAGCAGATGGCGAACGAGCTTCGCGGGCTCGCCGCCGCGATCGCCGGGGAGTCCGTAGCCGGAGTAGCAGGTCACGAACACGTCGTCGCCATGCACGACCGGGCTCGACGAACCCGGCCCCGGGAGAACCGCCTTCCAGAGCAGGTTTCGCTCGTCGCCCCACTCCAGCGGCACCGCCGACGCGCCGATCCCGAGGCCACCGGGGCCGCGAAACCTCGGCCAGTCGGCGGCCTCTGCGAGCGACGGGGCGAGCAGCACGAGCGTCAGCAGCGAGCGGGTGCGAGTCATTCCACGATCCTCAGGACGTCGTTCTTCTTGAGCGCCCGCGTGCGGCGGCCGGTGTCGAACTCGACGTGGCAGTCGAGGAGCATTCCCAGGGATGCGTCGGCGGGCACGTCGATCACTGCCGTGACCGTGTTGCCATTCCGCTCGATCGCCACCGCCTCGTAGGGCCCGAACTGCACCCACGACGGCTTCTCCTCCGGAACCGCCCCGCGGGTGGCGCGGGCGGGATCGAGCACCAGCGTGACATCGCGGCGGCCGCCGCGGGACACGCTGCCGGGACGGACCTCCACGACCACGCTCTCCATGCGGCTCTCCCCCTCGGCATTGTTCTCGATCGCCCCGGATCCCATCCGGCGGATGCCGCGGTTGTTGGTCGGCTCGGGCACGCCGTGATAGCCGCCGATCACGTAGGGAAACCGCCCCGGCGTGACGTGGTAGTGGTAGCCCCGCTCGGCATCCTCGTGACCGTTGCACACATCGAGGGCCCGCTCGCCCTCGAGGTCGCGAGCCATCACGCCCTTCGACTCGTAGGGGCCGTGGATCGGAAAGCCGTCGAACGCGAAGCCGATCACGGGCGAGTGCCGCGTGCCGTCGTCGGCGAACGGGCTTTTCACGCACGTGGGATACTTGTGGTAGTGGTACACGCCGGTCTGCTGCGGATGGCCGCAGCAGCTGTCGAGCCAGACCTCCGAGTAGCCTTCGACGGCGTTCATGCCTCCCTGCTCGAACGGATTGAAGAACACGACGCCGTTGAGGGCCACGCCGATCGGCCCCATCGGGAGCCTTGTGACCTCGGCGGACTTCTGGGGCTCGAGCGGCAGGCGGAAGGTGAACTCCTGCACGCGGATCGTGTTGGGGTTGCCGCTGTTGGGGAAGGTGGCCGTGGGGTGGTTGGGCCAGCCTTGGCTCTCGATCACGAGGAACCCGGGCTCGTGCCGCAGCCGGACCTCGTCGGTGCCGTCGGAGTTCGAGTCGCTCTGGTGGTAGGAGAAGAGGTCGACGGCCTCGTCCCCGTCGCGGAACAGGTAGCGTGGCTTGTCGTGGCGGGGCTCGAGCGACCAGCGGCCGCCCACCGGCCCGGCGATGGCGGTGCCCGCGGCGACGAACACCACGGCGGCGAGCGCGAGCCTGTGCATCATGAAGACGACTCCTGGCACCTTGAACGGCTCACCGCCGGGAATGTCGCGTGATGCTCGTCGCGGCCTGTGGGGGTGAGCGGGAGGGCGTTTCCCGCTCATCTCAGTTCGAGGCCGCGTTCGACCAGGTGCTGAAGAGGTCACCGCGCTTGATGCGGGCGGCGTCTTCCTGCATGACCTGCGGGGTGCGGCGGATCATGCGGACCGTCTTGCGATGGTGCCGGAAGGTGCGGGTGTGGGCCTGTGCCACGGGGCCGCTGCCGGGCGGGGCCGCGATGACCGTGGGGGGCGCGGCGGCGGCGGTGCCCGCGGCGAGGCATGCTGCCGCGACGACGACGATGCCTGCCCGGATGGTCACTTCGTGTCCTGCGTGTCGGGGAGGGGCTCGAGCGTGAGCGGGTCGCGGAGCGGGAGGTGCTTCACCTGGCCGCCGAAAAACTCCTTCATCGTGGCGCGGCCCTCGAGGTCGCCCTTGGCGATCTCGTCCCAGTCGCCCACCACGAGGATCGCCATGGTCGCCGGGTCGAGGTGCTTTTTGGCCACCCGCTGCAGGTCCTCCCGGGTCACCGCCGCCACCTTCTGGCGGAAGGTCTTCCAGTAGTCGGCCGGCCGCTTCGTCCACTCGTCGTTGACGAACACCCTGAGCAGCTGCGGCTTGCTCTCGAACTGCCGCGGGAAGGTCTCGATCACGCTCTTCTTCGCGGTGTCGAGCTCGTCTTCGGTGACGAGCTCGTTGCGGACCGCGTCGATCTCGCCGAGCACGATCTTCGTGGCCAGGGCGACGGTCGCGTTCTTGCTCTCGAAGCCCGCCTTGAAGTCGCCGGGATAGTCGACCTTGGGCTGCAGGGCCGACCGCACCGAGTAGGCCAGTCCCTCGTTGCTCCGCACTTTCTGCATCAGACGGCTCGTGAACCCGCCGGCGCCGAGGATCTCGTTGAGCAGCAGCAGCGGAATCGCGTCGGGATCGTCGCGGGTGATGCCCCGGCGGCCGATCAGCACCTTGCCCTGCGGAATCTTCTTCGGAACGTGGTACAGGCCGGGCGCGAGGGTGGCGGAAGGCGCTGTCGGGGGAGGCGCCGGCTCGCCCCGCTCCCAGCCGTCGAACGCCTTGGCGAGCTTCGCCAGGATCTCGGCCTCGTCGAAGTCGCCCGACACCGCCACGATCGCGTTGCCGGGATGCACGATGCGGGCGTGGAACGCCGCGAGCCGATCGCGGTCGAGCGTCTCGACCGTCGCGGCGGTCGGCTCGGCCGCCTCGAAGTGCTCCGGCCCGAACACGAGCCGCTTCCACTCCCGGCCGATGATCGAGGAGGCGTCGTCGTTCCGCTGCTTGAGCCCCTCGAGCAGGCGGGCCTTGCTGGTGGCCAGACGGGCGTCGTCGAAGCCCGGCGTGCGGAGCATCTCCACGAACAGGGCCAGGCTGTCGTCGAGGTTGCTCTTCAGGCAGTTCATCGTGGCCGTGGTGAAGGTGTCGGTGGCCGCCACGCCCACCTCCGTGGCGAGGAAGTCGAGCTCCTCGTCGAACTCCGTGGGCGGCCGCCGCGCCGTGCCCCCCTCGCGGATCATGCGGGCCGTCGTGCCTGCCAGGCCCGGGGTGTCGGCCGGGTCGAGCGACGAGCCGCCGCGAAAGGTGATCGAGACCGTGACGAGCGGAAGTTCCCGGGACGGCGCGAGGTACACGACCGTGCCGTCGGGGAGCGTGCGGCGAAACGAGGTCGCGTCGGGTGGCTCGAACGACAGCGGCTCGAAGGCGATCTCCTCCGGGCGCTTCGGGATCGCCGCTGCCTGAGTGGACGGGGCGGCAGACACCTTCGCCGGCGTCACGGCCGGCGGGGCCGCGTGGGCCGCCAGCAGTGGGAGGAGCGCGATCAGCGAGGCGAGAACGATGGTCGGACGAATGAACATTGGAGCCTGTCGGAGGGGAGAGAAGAGGGAGCCACCGTTCAGTCCGCCTTGCGGCGGTAGGTGGCCACGCTGCGATTGGTGTCCTTGAAATACCTGTTCGCCACACGGCGGATGTCGGCGGCGGTGACGGCCTCGTACTTGGCGGGGCCCTCGTTGATCTCCCGCCAGTCGAGCACCGCCTCGGCGAACGCCAGCTGCACGAGCAGCGACATGTTGTTCTCGAGCTTGCGGTAGTTCTGGGCGGCCACCCGGTTCTTCACCTTGCGGAGCTCACGCTCCGGGATGTCGTCCTTTTGGAGCCGCACCAGCTCCTCGGCCCAGGCCGCCTCGAGCTGCTCGGGCGTGGCCTCCCCGCGGGCCTGGGCCGACACGGCGAACAGCCCGGCATACTTCCGCGTGTCGCTCATCGCCTGGGCCCCGGCGGCGATCCCGCGGCCCTCCACCAGGCCCTTGTAGAGCCGGCCGGTGCGGTCGTTGAGGATCTCCGCGAGCATGTCGAGCGCGTACGAATCCGCGTGGCCCGCCGGCACCGTGTGGTAGCGGACCTCGACCGACGGCGGCACCTCGCCAACGGCGTTCATCCGCTGCTCGGCGAGCTGCTCGACCTCGAGCGTGACCACCGGCGGAGGCGACGTCTTCCCCGGCTCGAGCCGCGAGAAGTAGTTGGTGATCAGCCGCTTGGCGCGGGTCGGGTCGAAGTCGCCCACCAGGACGCCGACGAGGTTGCCGGGGCGGTAGTAGATGTTCCAGTAATCCTGCGCCTGCTCGAAGGTGTAGCTGTTGAGGTCGCTCGGCCAGCCGATCACCGGCCACGAATAGCCGCTCGACGCCCAGAACATCGCGTCGAACTGCTCCTCGAACTTGCCGGTCGGCGTGCTGTCCGTCCGCAGCCGCCGCTCCTCGTGCACGACGTCGCGCTCCGAGTAGAACTCGCGAAACACGCTGTCGGAGAGGCGGTCGCTCTCCATCCAGGCCCAGAGTTCGAGCTTGTTGGAGGGCACCGTGATGAAGTAGCAGGTGAGGTCGTAGGTGGTGAAGGCGTTCATGCCGCTGCCGCCGGCCTTGGTGTAGACCTGGTCGAACTCGTCCTTGATGATCGTGCCCGCCTGCGGTCCGCCGTCGCCGCGGCCCTGCTGCGCCTTGATCAGCGCGTCGAGCCGGGCCCGCAGCACGCGGAGTTCCTGCGTGTCGTTGGCGGGGTTCCAGGGGTCGTCGATCTCGCCCCGGAAGAAGCGGTCGTACTGCCGCAACCAGGTGAGGCGGTTGATCTCGTCGCGGACGGCCTTCTGCTCGGCACGATACTTCGCGTCGCGGGCCGGGTCGCGGGTGCCGATCGTGTCGGTGCCCTTGAACATCATGTGCTCGAAGAAGTGGCTGATCCCGGTGATGCCCGGCCGCTCGTTCACGCTGCCCACCCGGGCGACCCAGCCGGCGCTGACCACGTTGGGCTGATCGCTCCGCGGCACGAGCAGGAACTGCATGCCGTTGGGGAGCGTGAACTCCTCGACCTCGACCTTCTGGGCCGCGACCGGCAGGGCCAGGCTGATGACGACGACACTCGCAAGCGCGCAGCGGAGCATGAAGGATTCCTCGGGTGACGGCCGCGGTTATACCCGAGCCCGCGGCGCGGCGACGACCCGGAAATCGCTCAATGCCCTGCCGCGCCGAGCCACCATTGCACGAGCGTGAGCGCGATCTCGAACACGATCAGGCCCACGATCGCCCACTCCACCCGCAGCGCGCGGCGATTCTGCATCAGCTCGAGCGCCGTCTCGGCCGTCTTGGCGATCAGGGCGAGCTTGCCGTGCAGCACGGCCGACCGCTCGCGGATCTCGAAGTCGTCGCGGAGCCTCGCCCAGAGCCGCTCCAGTTCCGGATGATCCCAGAGCATCTCCGGTGAGTCGTCGACGCGGGCCCCGCCCACGACGCGGTGCTCGGCCAAGAGCGCTCCGCCGAGGTGCTGGAGGAGTTCCTGGGCGGCGCGGCCGCCGCGGCCCCAGTGGTCGAGGTTGGTGGCGAACGGCTCGATCCGCTCGAACTGGCTCTCGATCGCCCGCTCGTGATGGGCCAGCGACACGCTCTTGGCCAGCACGTCGGCCACGAGCTGCAGCTTCTCGAGGCTGGCGTCGGCGAGCACGAGGGTGCTCCCCTCGATCGTTTCCTTGGCCGCGGGGTCGACGCGGATGTCGAGCACCTCCGTCTCCTGCTCGCCCGGCGGAAACGCCTGCCGGACGTGCGGGCCGAGCTGGCGGAGGTATTCGGTGATGGCGGCGGACGAGGCGTCGAAGAACACGATCGCCCCGTAGCGGAACAGCACGGCCACGCCGCCGGCGGCCCCCGAGTGACCGGCGATGGCGGCCCCGAGCGTGGAGCCGATCAGCTCGACCACCAGCGGAGCGTTGCCGGTGCGGTCGGTCGATCCGAGCGCGGCCACGTCGATCGCAGTGCCGACGAGCACGGCCCGCGCCTGGAAGCCGAGCCGGCCCGCCGCGAGCGGGGACCGAGCGGCGGTGACGACGTCTTCTCCCACGGTCGCTGCTCCGGCTGGGTCGGCTGCCCGCCACGGGGAACTGTCCGGCGGAGCATTCACGGCGAAACCGTCGCCGCCGGTCCCGCCGGGCCTTCAAGCCTAACAATCCATCGACGTGGTCGGCGGTTTCCTTTCCGTGAGGCTCGTGCGATGGCGTCTTCCCGCATCGATCCGGTGGTTCTCGGACACCTGCTGGCCGAGCATCGCGAACTGCACGCCCGCCTGCTCGACCTGCGGGCGGAGTTCGGCCGGCAGGCGAGCCCCGGGGCCGCCGGCCTCGATTCGCTCCGCGGTCGCCTGCGCGGGCTGCGGGAGCACCTCGCCCGGCACTTCGCGCAGGAGGAGAACGGCGGCCACCTCTAGGAGTCGATCGCCCGGATCCCGCGGCTCTTTCCGGCCGCGCGGGCGGTCCTCGCGGAGCATCCACGACTGCTCGCCGAGCTCGATGCCTTGCTGGAACGGCTCGCGGTGCGGGATAGTCACGTCGTGTCGTGGACCTCAGCCGCCGACGCCTTCGCCACGTTCACCGAGCACCTGCTCGATCACGAAAGGAATGAAAATGACGTGCTCCAGCAGGGCTACAACGAAGACTTCGGGCTTCCGGACTAACGCTGGCGTCGCCGCCTGCCTCGCCGCCGCCGCGGTGGGCCTGCCGCTGGCCACGTTCGCCCAGACGTCCGCCCAGGCCGACAAGGTGGCCCCGTTCATGCGGGTCAAGCTGACCCACTCGCAGGACGTGCTCGAGGGCCTCGCGGTGGAGGACTTCGACCTCATCGACCGTGGCGCGCAGCAGCTCTCGCTGACGAGCGAAGACGCCGGCTGGCAGGTGCTGCAGACCGAGGACTACGCCCGGATGAGCGCCGATTTCCGCCGCTCCTGCGACCGGCTGCGTGAGGCGGCCCGGGCGAAGAACCTCGACGGCGCGGCGCTGGCGTGGATGGAGGTCACCATGAAGTGCGTGCAGTGCCACAAGTACATCCGCGATCGCGACGACGACGCAGCGGCACGCTGACCGGCCCCCTCAGCCGAACACGACGGTCCGCCCGCCGTGGAGAAACACCCGCTCCTCGAGCACCAGCCGCACTGCCCGGGCGAGCACGAGCTTCTCGACGTCGCGGCCGGCCTGTGCCATCCGCTCGGGCGTGTCGGTGTGATCAACCGCGGTCACGTCCTGGGCGATGATCGGGCCCGCATCGAGCTCTTCGGTGACGAAGTGCGCCGTGGCGCCGATCAGCTTGACGCCGCGGGCGAAGGCCTGCCGGTAGGGGCTCGCGCCGGCAAATGCAGGCAGGAAGGAGTGATGGATGTTGACGATCCGGTCGGGATACCGGGCGATCGCGGCGGCCGACAGCACCCGCATGTAGCGAGCGAGCACGACGTATTCCGGCGAGTGGCCGTCGATCGCGGCCAGCAGCGCCGCCTCGTGGGTCTCCCGCGATCGGCCCTCGTGGGCCACGTTGTGGAAGGGCACGCCGAACCGTTCGACGAGGCCGCGGAGGTCGTCGTGATTGGCCACGACCGCGACGATCCTGCCGGGGAGTTCCCCGACGGCGTCGAGGAGCAGGAGCTCGCCGAGACAGTGGGGCTCGCGGGTGGCACAGACCACGATCGGCCGCCGCTCTTCGCGGGTGACGCGCACCCGCGCGGCCGCCGGGAGCACGGCCGCCAGGGCGGCCCGCAGTTCCGCGGCCGGCACGGCCGCGGCCGCGGGAGCCACCTCGGCGCGGAAGAAGAAGTGCCTGGTGGCCGTGTCGACGAACTCGTGGTTGCTCTCGATGTTGAGCTGACGCTGCTGGAGCACGCCTGTGATCCGGTGGATCAGACCCACGTCGTCCGGACAGTCGACGAGCACGATCTCCCGTGGTGTGGTGGTCATCCCCAGACTCCGCGTTCGGCCTGAGGCCGCTGCTGCAGCACGACCGGTGTCCAGGCGAGCACCACCTCCTCGACCGCGAGGTCGGTCTTGCGGGGCGGCACCTCGATCGGCTCCAGAGCGATCGCGTTGGGATCCGCCTCCAGGCGGATGCGGTCGAGCTCCGCTTCGACGTCGTCCTCCAGCTGCCGCAGTCGCTCCTCGAGCGTGGTGAGGCTCTCCTCGGCGTGGGCCACGTCGGCCTGCTGCCGCGTGGCGCGGCTCGCCGACCGCATCGACGTGGCCGCTCGGCCGATCGTGGTGGCGCTGATCTTCTTGCGGCCGAAGAGCGCGCCGATCACCGCCGTGCCGATCGACACGTAGGTCTGCATCGACTGGTTCTTGGCCTCTGCCTTCTCTTTCTCCACCTTCTGCCGGGCCCGCTCGATACGATCGGTCAGTGAGGCGAGCTTCGCGGCATGGCGGTCGCGGACCCGGTCGAGTTGCTCGTCGCGCCACTCCTTGACCCGCTGGGAGATCCGCACGCGAAACTCCCCCTCGTCCTCGCCCGGACGCGACACCGCACCGATCGCTGGTGCCGACCAGCACGTGAGCCGAGAGGTGCGGCCGAGGTGGCCCTTGAGCGATGCCGCGAGCGTGGCATAGCTCCGCGGGTTGGTGAGGGCCGATGGCAGCGGCGCGAACGAGCCGGTCCGGGGAGCCGGCTCCAGCGGCGGCGCGTCGGGCCGTTCGTCGGCCGCTTCCCAGGCCGACTCCCCGAGCGAGTCGCCGGCCGGCGCGAGGCAGACCACCTCCCGGTCGACCTCGATTCCGGCGGTCGGCTTGGCGTAGCGGACCCGGGCCCGGCCGAGGATCGACGGTTCGTAGCGGATCGACGCCTCGATCGGCACCGCATCCCGCGGCGCGAGAAACACCTCGCGAATGCCAGGGGGCAGGATCGGTCGGGGGCCGCCGTCGCCCCACGAGGGCGATGCCGAGGTGGCTGTCGGGGCGGCCGCGGCCGGCGGGCCGGAGGCGGCGGTCAGCCGCTTGATCTCGTCGCGGAGCAGCGGTCCGCGGAGATAGGCCATGGTCCAGCGGGTCTGGAAGAGCGTCTCGTCGTCGCCGTGCACGCTGTGCATCAGGAACCGCCGCTGCTCGAGGCCGGACAGCATCCGGTCGAGACGGCCGCGATCGAACGACCCGCCGGTGGCCTGGGCGGCCCCCTCGAGGCCGTCGAGCACACGGGCCTTGTCCCGCGCCGTCTGGAGCCGGCCGAGGAACCAGAGCCCCGCGTTGGAGAGGCCCTTGTAGTCGAGGTCGACGGGGTTCTGCGTGGCCAGCACCACGCCCAGCCCGTAGGCCCGGGCCTGCTTCATGAGCGTGAGCAGCGGAGTCTTGCTCGGCGGGTTCGCCGTGGGGGGCAGGTAGCCGAACACCTCGTCCATCAGAAACAGCGCGCGGAGCGACGACGTGCCCCCCTGCGACCGCATCCAGGCCACGGCCGCACCGGCGAGCAGCGTGACGAACGCCATTCGCTGCGTGTCGGCCAGGTGGGCGATCGAGACCACCGCCACGCGGGGCTTGCCCTCCGCCGTCCAGAGCAGCCGGCCGAGGTCGAGCGGTTCACCATCGAGCCAGGCGTCGAACCCGGGAGCCGCGGCCACCGTGTTGAGGCGGCTGGCCAGGGCGAACCGGTCGCCGGCGGGGAAGAAGTTGTCGAGGTCGAGAAACCCCACGCGTTCGATCGGCGGCGCCGGAATCGACCGCACGAGCGTGCCGAAATCGACCTTCTGGCCCCCCTTCCAGAGCGTGTCGAGGATGGTGGAGAGCAGCACGTGCTCGCGGCTGCGGCCGGGCTCGCCGTCGATCCCCACGAGAGCCAGGATGGCGGAGACGAGCGACTCGATTCGCTCCCGGCGGGCCTCCGGATCGTCGAGGATCACGTCGGGCGGTGCGTCGAGGCTGCCGAGCATCGCGAGGGGCCGGCCGGTGCGGCTGCCGGGGGTGTACACCGCCATCTCCGCGGCCTCGTGGAGCCGGCGGATCCGCTCGCCCGACTGCCCGCTCGCGGCGAGCCCATCGGCCCACTTCTTCGCCGTGCGGGCGGCGAGTTCCTCGAGCGAGATGCCCTCCCGCTTCGCGCCCTCGGGTTCCAGCCACGGCAGGAAGTCGGCGGGCGCGAGGTCCGGAAACGACAGGAGCACGTTGGCGAGGTCGCCCTTGGGGTCGATCACGAGCGTCGGGATGCCGTCGATCGCGGCCTCCTCGATGAGATCGATCAGCAGGCCGGTCTTGCCGCTACCCGTCATGCCCACGCAGACGGCATGGGTGGTGAACCGTCGCGCGTCCACGAGCAGCGGTTCGCCCGTCGGGGTGCCGCGGTCGGCATCGACCTTCTGGCCGAGGTAGAAGACCCCGAGACCCTCGATGGCGGCGGGCACCGGATCCTGGGGCTTTGCCCGGGATCGGGGAGACGTCTTCCGAACAGCCATGGAATCGCTCTCCAAGGGGCGGCGGGCCGCGTGGTGGGCCGGCCACGATTCAACGTCGCGACCGTGAATCATGCAACCGCGCCGCTGTGATAGCATTCCCCGGGAGAAGGATTCCGCCAGGACACCGCGACCGTGGCCGCCGCCCAATCCCCCGCCCGCCGGGGCGTCACCGTTCTGCTCGTCGACGACCAGCCGATCATCGGCGAGGCCGTTCGGAGGATGCTGTCGGGCGAGGAGGGGGTGGTGTTCCACTACTGCAAGGACGCCCCCGCGGCCCTCGAGGCGGCGGCGGCCGTGGGGCCGACGGTGATCCTCCAGGACCTCGTGATGCCGGAGGTGGACGGCCTGACGCTCGTGCGGCGGTTCCGGGCCGACGAGCGATTTCACGACGTGCCGATCATCGTGCTCTCCACCAAGGAGGAGCCGGCCGTGAAGGCGGAGGCGTTTGCGATCGGGGCGAACGATTACCTCGTCAAGCTTCCCGATCGGCTCGAACTGCTGGCCCGGGTTCGCTACCACTCCCGCGGCTACGTGGCGCTTCTCGAACGGAACGAGGCCTTCACCGCCCTCGAGGCCAGCCGCCAGGTGCTTGCCAACGACCTGGCCACGGCGGCCGACTACGTGCGGTCGCTGCTCCCGTCACCCCAGGACGCGAACGGCATCCGCGCCGACTGGCGATTCATCCCGTCGGCCTCCCTCGGGGGCGACGCCTTCGGCTACCACGATCTCGACCCCGACACCTTCGCGGTCTACCTGCTCGACGTGTGCGGGCACGGGGTGGGAGCGGCCCTGCTCTCGGTGTCGGCGCTGAATGCCATCCGCAGCGAGACCCTGCCGAACACCGACTTCCACGATCCCGGGGCCGTGCTGGCGGGCCTGAACCGGGCCTTTCCGATGGAGCGGCAGAACGACATGTTCTTCACGGCGTGGTACGGGGTGTTTCACCGCGGAACGCGGACGCTCCGGTGGGCCGGAGGTGGCCACCCCCCGGCGCTGCTCGTGACCGCAGGGGCAACGCAGCCCCGGCTCCTCGACTCGGATGGTCCCCTGATCGGGGCCGTGGACGGGCTCGAGTTTCTCTCGGGTGAGGTCCAGGTGCCGCCGGGTTCGCGGCTGTTCGTCTACAGCGACGGGGCCTTCGAAATTGGGCTCCCCGACGGCTCAATGTGGCCGTTTCCGGATTTCGTGGCCGCCCTGGTGGCCCCGCTAGAGCCGCGGGAGAGCAGGATCGACGCGCTCGTCAAGCGGGTCAGGGCCCTCTCGCAGCGGGACGATTTCCACGACGACTTTTCGATGCTGGAACTGTCGTTTGCCTGAGCCAGCCGGCGGGCTTTTGCCCGGGAAATTGCGGGAAATACGCTTCTTTGGCCGTTCAGCCCCACCGTCTTGCAGGCGGGAACTGAATCCGTACACTTCAGAGTTTCGCGGTTCCGACCGGCCGCTAGCGTAGCTCAACTGGCAGAGCAGCTGATTTGTAATCAGCAGGTTGCGGGTTCAACTCCCGCCGCTAGCTCAGCTTGACGGCGTTCGCGGCTCGACTCGTCGGGCGCCGGTCTGGCGTCGGCGGCGTACCTGCCGCCGAACGCTGCCACCGCCGGCGGTGTGTCGTCGGGATCGCGCGAAAGAGGTTCCGGCGTGCCGAGCGACCGGAACAGCACACCACAACTCACCCAGGCCGCCACGCACGTCAGCACAGGAGTTCAACGCACACCACAGGGGAGTTTCCCGAGCGGTCAAAGGGGTCAGACTGTAAATCTGATGGCTTCTGCCTTCGCAGGTTCGAATCCTGCACTCCCCAGTCTCATCCCACCGTCGTCACGGCAGTGCGTCGATGGACGAACGCCCGGCGACGCCTGCGACGCGGGTGTAGCTCAATGGTAGAGCAATAGCCTTCCAAGCTAAAGACGAGGGTTCGATTCCCTCTACCCGCTTCGGCCCCACCGTTGCACATCCTCTCTCAACCGCCCGCGAGTTCCAACCGATACAGACCCCCGACACACCATGCATCCGGATTCATTCCGGGACCCGACACACAGGACTCATGACCGCCGCTTTCCCTCCGCTGCTGTAGCTCAGTTGGTAGAGCACGTCCTTGGTAAGGACGAGGTCAAGGGTTCAAGTCCCTTCAGCAGCTTTTCGTTCGTTCGTACCCCCTAACCCACTAACCACCAGAAGAGGACCCCTCAGGGAAAAACGATGGCAAAGGACACGTTCACGCGGAGCAAGCCGCACGTCAACGTCGGCACGATCGGGCACATCGACCACGGCAAGACGACCCTCACCGGCGCCCTCGTCGCGGTGCAGGCGGCCAAGAATCTGGCCGTGGCCAAGAGCTACGCCGACATCGCCAAGGGCGGCACGGTGCGCGACGATACGAAGACCGTGACGATCGCGGTCAGTCACGTCGAATACGAGACCGACAAGCGGCACTACGCCCACATCGACTGCCCGGGCCACGCCGACTTCATCAAGAACATGATCACCGGTGCCGCCCAGATGGACGGCGCCATCCTCGTGGTGAGTGCGGCCGACGGCCCGATGCCCCAGACCCGCGAGCACATCCTGCTGGCCAAGCAGGTCGGCGTGCCCGCTCTGGTCGTGTTTCTCAACAAGGTCGACCTCGTCGACGATCCGGAGCTCCTCGATCTCGTCGAGATGGAGATCCGCGAACTGCTGACGAAGTACGGCTTTCCGGGCGACGACGTGCCGATCATCCGTGGTGCCGGCAAGCCGGCCTACGACAGCCCGGCCGATCCGGCGAAGAACAAGTGCATCGCCGACCTGCTCGATGCGGTCGACGCCTACATCCCCGAGCCAGTCCGTGAGCTCGACAAGCCGTTCCTGATGGCCATCGAGGACGTGTTCTCGATCGAAGGTCGTGGCACGGTGGCCACGGGCCGTATCGAGCGCGGCCAGATCAAGGTGGGCGACGAAGTCGAGATCATCGGCCTCAAGGACAAGGCCGAGAAGACGACGGTCACCGGTGTCGAGATGTTCAAGAAGCTGCTCGAGAGCGGTCAGGCTGGCGACAACGTCGGCTGCCTCCTCCGCGGCATCGCCCGTGAGGGCATCGAGCGCGGTCAGGTGCTGGCCAAGCCGGGCT
>JBJTRH010000399.1:0-4873 GCA_046076065.1 Planctomycetaceae bacterium
CCGTGACATCGGCGAGGCTCTTCATCGAGCCGTCCACGTTCGGCAGCGTGAAATCGGCCGCTGGGGTGCCGAGCGGCACCATCGTGCTGGGCGTGCGAACCATTCAGGATCCTCCTCGAGATGTGGTCGTTATCGTAACAGGCCCCGGCGGCTAGACGCCGAAGAAGCGGCGGGCGTTGGCGGTCGTCGAGGCCGCGAACTGCTCGAGCGGCTCGCCCCGGGCCAGGGCCAGGCAGCGGGCCGTGTGCACCACGTTGGCCGGCTCGTTTCGCCGGCCGCGGAGCGGCTCGGGCGAAAGAAAGGGGCTGTCGGTCTCGATGAGCAACCGATCGAGCGGGATCGCAGCCGCCACCTCGCGGAGCCCCGTCGACGACCGGAACGTTACCATCCCGGCGAAGCCGAGGTGGCAGCCGAGGTCGATCGCCTCCGCGGCCTCGGCCGCCGATCCCGTGAACGAGTGCAGGATCGGCTGCAGCGGCCCGCGGGCAACGGCCTCGCGGAGCATGTCGAGCGTGTCGCGGATGCTCTCGCGGGTATGAATGACGACGGGCAGCGACGACCGGCGGGCCAGGTCGAGATGCCGGGCAAACCACTCCCGCTGCAGGTCGGGGGGAGCCGTCGTCCGATACCAGTCGAGGCCGGTCTCGCCGACGGCCGCCACGCGGCCAGACTCGACGAGCTTCACGATCCTGTCCCACTCGCCCGGCTCCGCCTCGGCCACGTCGTTGGGGTGCACGCCGGCCGCTGCCACCACGCCGGGCTCGCGGGCCGCGAGGTCGGCGGCCGCCTCGCTGTCGGCGGCGCGGGTGCCGATCACCGTCATCCGCGTCACGCCCGCCGCCCGCGCCCGGGCGAGAACGTCGCCCAACTCGGCGCCGAACCGCATCGGGTCGAGGTGGCAGTGGCTGTCGTAGAGTTCCATCAGCCCGCGGTCGGCGCCGCTGCGGCCAGACCCGCCTTGAGCTTGGCGCCGAGCTGCTCCAGCACGTCGAGATGCTGGCGGGTCGACTGTTTCGCGTCGGCGAGCAGATCGGCGGCGGCGGCATCGACACCCGCCGGACCGGTGACCGCGTCGAGCGCCGCGAGTTGCTGCCGCAGGCCTTCGACCAGCCTCGGCAGGAGCCGCGCGAGATCCACGTCGTGCAGCGCCGTGAACGACAGTGGGAACGCGGGCTTCGGCGGCACGGCCACTTCACGCTCGGCGAGGAGCGTCGTCGCCCGATCCACCATGGCACGGAGGTCATCCACGGCATCGGCGACGGCGAGCTTGAGCGACTCCGGCCCCGGATAGGACCAGATGCCCGAATCGGCGAGGTACATCAGCATCGACGGCTGGATCGCAGCGACGATGCGGCACAGGGGATCGGTGACGGCCATGGCGTGAATCCGGCTCCTACGACGCGAAGGTGCCCGCCAGCCGGGCGAAGTCGAGCAGACCGGACCAGAAGATGCCGAGCAGCACCACCGGCACCACCACGGCGGTGACGAGCGCGCCCGGCAGCCACACCGGCGCCGCGGCGGCGACGCGGCCGTCGGCCGGCGGGTCGAAGGTCATCACCTTCAGCACGCGGAGGTAATAGAAGAGGCTGACCACGGTGTTGATGCCGCCCACCACGAGCAGCACGAGCATCAGCGGCCGTTCGATCCCCTTCGCGATGGCATCGGCCAGCGACGCGAACACGAGAAACTTCGACACGAACCCCGCCAGGGGCGGCAGGCCGACGAGGCTCACGAGCACCGCCGCCGCGGCGACGACGAGGCCCGGGTTCGTCCGCACGAGCCCGGCGTAGGAGGCGATCTCCTCGCTCCGCAGCCTGTTCCGCAGCACCGCCACGATGGCGAACGCCCCGAGGTTCATGAAGAGATACGTGCCGAGGTAGAAGGCGATCGCCGTCATCGCCGCCCGGCAGCCGACTGGATCGGTTCCCAGCATCGCCACCGCCGCCGCCACGCCCATCAGCAGGTAGCCGGCGTGGGCGATCGTCGAGTAGGCGAGCAGCCGTTTCATGTTGGTCTGGCCATAGGCGGCGAGGTTGCCCAGCGTGCAGGTCACCGCCGCCATCAGACCGATCACGTACACCGAGAAGTGGCGGACATCCGCGAGTCCCGCCGCAGTCACGCCGGCGGCATCGCCGAGCCAGCCCAGCGAGAAGGCCACCCGCACGGCCAGGGCCACGGCCGCGGCCTTGCTGGCGACCGAGAGAAATGCTCCCACCTCCGCGGCGGCTCCTTCGAACACGTCGGGGCACCAGAAGTGGAACGGCACCGCGGAGAGCTTGAATGCCAGCCCCGCGGCCAGCATCAGGCCACCCAGGGCGAGCACCATGATCGACCCGGTGTCGGCCCCCTCGCCCACGATCCGGCCAAGTTCGGCGGCCATGCTCGGCAGGTGACAGGTGCCGAGCACCCCGGCGAGGAGGCTGATGCCGTAGAGCATGATCCCCGCGGCCCCGGCGCCGTAGACGGCGTACTTGAGCGCCGCCTCGGAGCTCGCCTTCCGCCCCTTGAGAAGGCCCGCCAGGGCATACGACGGCACGCTTGCCATCTCGACCGCCATGAAGAGCATCAGCAGGTGGTTGGCCGACGCCATCAGGCACATGCCGAGCGACGATCCCAGCACGAGCGTGTAGAAGTCGGCGCCGTCGTCACGGTCGGGAATGCCCGAGACCTTCGTGAACAGGATGTAGAGCACTAGGAACCCGCAGAGCAGCAGGCGGATCCAGGCGGTGAGCGAGTCGTACACCAAGAGGCCGCCGAAGAGCTCGACCGAACCCCGCGGATCGGTCGCGACGGCGGCGAAGGGCGATCCCGGCAGCGACCGGAAGTCGCCCCAGGCATACCACAGGGCGAAGGCCACGCCCCCGAGAGCCACGAGCCCGGAGTCAAGCCAGCGAAGCACCGGCAGCATGCGGCACAGGAGCACGAGCACCACCGTGGCGGCGAGGGCCAGCTCCGTCCGGAAATGGGGCAGCGACACGTCGAGCGTGTCGGTCAGGCTGCTCGTCAGGAGTGTTCCGAGGTCCATGCTATGTCCGATGTCCGATCGCGTGTCAGGGAACCGCCGTCGTCACCGCGCCGTCGTGACGTCACCGGCGGCGGGCCCGCCCGCGACGGGCTGGACGGCCTTCGAGCCGACCTCGCGGGTCCAGTCGGAGAGCGTCTCCACCTGCCTGTTCACCGACGGGGTCACGTAGTTGAAGATGAGCTGCGGAGCCACGCCGAACAAGATCGCGAAGAACACGAGCGGCGCCGCGATCGCCAGTTCCCGACCCGTCATCGGCGTCAGGTGGTCGCCGTGCGGCCCCTTGTACTCCGCGCCGAGATAGACCCGCTGGATGGCCCAGAGGATGTAGGCGGCGGTCAGGATCACCGTGAAGGCCGAGACCACCGCGAGCGTCCGGCTGTAGTTCCAGCTCGAGAGCGTCACCAGCACCTCGCCGATGAAGCCGCAGAGCCCCGGCAGGCCAAGGCCCGCGAAGAACACGGCCACGGCCAGGCCGCTGTAGACGGGCATCCGGTTGAAGATGCCGCCGAACTCCTCGAGGTTCCGGTGGTGCACCCGGTCGTAGAGCACGCCGACCATGAAGAACATGCCGGCCGACGAGATGCCGTGGGCCAGCATCTGGAACATCGCGCCGTTGACGCCCTGGGCCCAGTAGTCGGGATTGAAACCCCGGCCGGCCACCGCGCTCCACACGCCGAGCCCCAGCATCACGTAGCCCATGTGGCTCACGGAGCTGTAGGCCACCATCCGCTTGAAGTCCTTCTGGGCGAGCGCGGCGAACGCCCCGTAGACCATCGACACCACGCCGAGCCCGCACACCAGCCAGGCCAGCGACAATCCCGCGCCGGGGCAGATCGGATAGCAGATCCGCAGAATGCCGTAGCCGCCGAGCTTCAGCAGCACGCCGGCCAGGATCATGGAGATCGGCGTCGGGGCCTCCACGTGGGCGTCGGGAAGCCACGTGTGCACCGGCACCACCGGCACCTTGATCACGAACCCGATGAGCAGGAGCAGGAAGGCCCAGGTTTCGAGGCTCATGCCCCACACGGTCGCGGCGGCGAACGGCGAGTTGGGCAGCTGACCCATCTCGGCGAGGGCGAGGAGGTTGAAGGTGTGCACGGGCTGGCCGGCCACGGCGTTCGCCGGAATCGACGCGTGCGCCGCGGCCAGCTGCTCGGGGGAGAGCAGCCGCAGGTCGCTGGTGAAGTAGAGCATCAGCACCGCGATCAGCATCAGCACCGACCCGAACAGCGTGTAGAGGAAGAACTTGATGGCCGCGTATTCCCGGCGCGGACCGCCCCAGATGCCGATCAGGAAGTACATCGGCAGGAGCATCACCTCCCAGAACACGTAGAACAGGAAGAAATCGAGCGACACGAACACGCCCAGCATGCCCGTCACGAGCAGCAGGAAGAGCACGTGGTAGGCCTTGACGTGCTTGGTGATCGGCCAGCTCGCGGCACAGGCCAGAACCGACAGGAACGTGGTCAGCACCACCAGCGGCATGCTGATGCCGTCCACCCCGAGCAGGTACTCGATGTTGAAGGCCGGAATCCAGGGCCGCTGCACCACACCCTGCATGCCCGCTTCGCCGACGATGAACTGGGCAGGGCCGGCGGCGCCGAAGAGCGTCGGCCACGCCATCCACAGCGAGAGCACGAACACAACGGCCAGGGTGGCCAGCGTGATCCAGCGAATCGCCTCTTCGCGGGCCTTGGGGATGATCGGCAGCGCGATCACCGCCGCCACGAGGGCCGGCAGGAACACGATCGTCGTCAGGGGCCAGAGGGCGGGCTGCGTGAGGGCGTCGGCGGGGGTCATCGTGGCATCCGTTGACGGGGCGGTGAGAGTCGGGGTCAGCCGGCGAAC
>JBJTRH010000400.1:0-3362 GCA_046076065.1 Planctomycetaceae bacterium
CACCCGCTACCCATTGTCGCCTTGGTGGGCCGTTACCCCGCCAACAAGCTTATAGGATGCAGGCCCCTCCCAAGGTGGAATCACACCTTTGGTCCGAAGACATTATCCGGTATTACCTGCAGTTTCCCGCAGCTATCCCAGACCTCGGGGTAGGTACCTACCCCTTACTGTCCCTTTCGCCGCTGTCCCCGTATTGCTACGGTTCTCGCTCGACTTGCATGCCTAATCCACGCCGCCAACGTTCACTCTGAGCCAGAATCAAACCCTTCAATTGATTGGTTCGTCAGGCCACGACCGCCGAAGCGACCGCAGCGTTGATTCGCCGGAATCTCGTGAAGAGACTCGATCTGTCTGATGAAAAAATGGTTCGTGATCGATCCGTCGGTTGCCCGACATCACGGTCACTCGCCGGTCACGATCGCGTGCCGGCCGAAACCAAAAGAGATCAACTGCCGAATTGTCAAGGATCAGTCCGACGGTCATGACCTCGCGGCCACTCACGTCGAGCCCCCAAGCATAGCAGCGTCGGACCGGCGGTCAACAGGCCCGAATGCCGCGGGAAAAATTCTCGGGAGCCGTTCTATCGGCTTCCGAACCCCGGGGGATTGAACTGATACGGGCGTCGCCCCGAAAGGGTTCGTGGCGGCCTGAGATTTTTCGAGAGAGCCTATTTTTCAGCATCCAAAACCACCGGCACGTCGAGCTGGTGCCCCTCCCGCTGAACGGTGATCAGCACCTGATCGCCGGGATTTCGCGACTCCACGGCCGACAGGAAATCGTCCGCAGTCCTCACGGCTTGCCCAGCCACGGCGACGATCAGATCCGCCCCGGACCGATCCACCCGCGAGGTTTCCACCATAAATGGCCCCTGCCGACGACGCTCCCGCACCACCTTGAAGCCCCGCAGCCCCGCTCGCTCGGCGGGCCCGTCGGGCGCGAGTTCCGCAACCACGAGGCCAGCGTCGGACTGAAACACCCTCGCGATGCCGGCATCGGGACGAACCACTTTTCCCTGGCGAATAAGCTGCGGGACGATCCGCGACAGCGTGCCCACCGGGATCGCGAAGCCCACGCCCGCGCTCTGGCCGGTCCGGCTCGCGATGGCGGTCGTCATGCCGATCAGGCGGCTGCCGCTGTCGACGAGCGGACCGCCCGAGTTGCCGGGATTGATGGCCGCGTCGGTCTGGATGATCGACTTGATCGTCCTGCCCGTGCGGGTGGGGAGCGACCGATTGAGGCTGGAGATGATCCCGGTGGTCAGTGTCCGCTCCAGGCCGAACGGATTGCCGATCGCGAACACCCGCTGACCGACTCGCAGGTCGGCGGAGCTCCCGAATGACACCGGATGCAGCACCTCAGCCGGTGCGTCGAGCTTCAGCACCGCCACGTCGGTGGCCGGATCGATTCCCACAACCCGGGCGGCGTGCGACGCCCCGTCGAAGAGCATCACCTGGATCTCGCGTGCCCCCTCGACCACGTGGAAATTGGTGAGCACGTGCCCCTCCCTGTCGAGCACGATGCCCGACCCCGCCCCCTCCGAGGGCACCTCCAGCAGAAACAGGCCGGTGGCGACCGTGGCCTTCGTGTTGATGTTCACGACGCTCCGGTTGACCGCCTCGTAGACCGCGATGTTGGTCTGCTCCTCCGGGGTGAATGTCCGGGCTGCCACGGCTGGGCCATCGGGCAGGGGCTGGGCCGCGACCGGGCCCGTCAGGGCGACACCGACGAGGCATCGACCTGCCCAGCGGAGCCCCCGGCAGCGGGATCTAGAGCGCAACGCGGGCTGGCCCAATCGTGGGACGTTCGGGAGCATGGATGCCTCACGGCATGGACAAGGGACCACATCGAGAGCAGGCGCACTCGGATCGACGCTGCGTCGGTTATCGCGACGCGCGGGCCGCCAGCCAACACCGGTTGCCGGCCTGCCGCGGGCCGGTCATGGGCCTTCACAGGCCGAAAACACGGCTCTTCGACGGCCAGAACGGCCTTGGCGGTTTTGAAGGAGCCCAAATATGCTCTGTTTCGCCCCCTCTTCGCCTGGTCCGCGTTCCGGAGCATGCCCATGGTCTGCCGTATTGCCGCCTTCGTGGCTGCCGTTTTGTTTGCCGGCGCCGCCCATTTCGTAGCCGCTGCGGCCGACCACGCCACGGTCACGTTCGTGGAGGCTTCGCCGCCGTCGGCCGCCGGTGACGCCGTCACGGCAATCGGCCTGCGGTCACGCCAGGAACCGCGTCCTGAGGCTGCCGCCATCGTGGTGCTCGTGGACACGTCGGCGAGCCAGGCCGGTGAGTTTCGCACCCGTTCGCTGGAGGCGGCGCGGACGATCCTCGGCACAAGTCAGCCCGGCGACCTCTTTTCGCTCGCAGCGGTCGACATCGGCGTCACCCCGCTGACGCCCGCGTTTCACGCCGCCAAGGCCGACGAGGTCGCCGCGGCCCTCACGAGGCTCGAGGCACGAACGCCGCTGGGCTCGACCGATTTCGTGGCTGCCCTGACGGCCGCGGCCGATCTGCTCGCGGAACGCGCCGACCCCCGATTTGTGGTCTACATCGGTGACGGGTCCGGCATCGAGGGCGTGGACCCTGCAGAGTTCGCCGCCTGCATGAAGCGGCTTGCCGACCTGCATGTCGCCGTGTCGAGCATCGGGGTCGGGCCGCAGGTGAACTGGCCGCTGCTCGCCGCCACGGCCGCCGGCACGGGGGGGCTGTTCGTTCCGGATTCCGCAGACGAGGCCGCATCCATCGCCCGCTCCCACGTCCACGCCATCGCCTGGCCCGCCGCAGCGACATGCGTCGCCCCGGGCAACCGCGGCGTGAGCCTCCTCCCGACGCGCGTGCCGCCCCTGCGGTCCGACCGCGACACGGTGATTCTCGCCCGGGGGGCCGCGGGGGGCGGATCGCTTGACCTCACAATCGCCGATCGCGGCGAAACGGCGGCCGCCCAAGCCCTGCCGATCCCCGCGTGCGAACCCGCCGACACCAACGCCTACCTCGCGGAACTGGTGCGAAACGCCGCCTCGACCGATGGCCTCTTCCTGCCGCTGGCGGGCCGCGAGGCCTTGGCCGTGGCCAGAGACGTCGTCCATCGGGAGGCCGCCCACCTGGCGATGCTGTCCCGCCAGGCCGAGGAGACAGGAGCCCACGACTCGGCGATCCGGCTCGCGGAAGCATCCCTCCGACGCGACCCCGACAATGTCGAGGCCGCCGTCATCCGTCAGGCGGCGCTCAAACAGGGCGAACCGACGGTCGAGGAACTGCCGGCCGCCGATCCGCTCCCGCAGCTTCCGGCGGGTGATGCCTCCTTCGACGAGCCCGCCACCGAACTGGCTGAGATGCAGGCCATGCGACGAGTGGCCGCACAGG
>JBJTRH010000401.1:0-3030 GCA_046076065.1 Planctomycetaceae bacterium
CATCCCACTCGAGGTCCAGGAAGCAGCCCTGCTTGGCGGGACTGGCTTGGCGGTCATCGAGTGCAAGGGCCTGAAGGCTCGGGCGCTCGAGGTTGGCGGATCCCCGCCAGTGCGGGACTCGGTGGTGCGAGCCGTCGGTGGGAGGCGGCAGCCGCTCTTGGCGATCGACGAGGTCGCTGCTCCCGGACGAGTCAGATCACCCGCTGCAACCACTGCCGCCGCGGTGCCCCTGGTCATCCACGATGCATCGATTCCGGATGAAGTCGGGGGCGGGCCCATCTGCGACGATGGAGGCCGGTTGGTCGGTATTTCCGTGCCGCTGCCCGTCGTCGAAGGGTACGAACGAGCGCGGGCGGGTGTCGCATCGGCGGTGCTCGAGGCGGTCGGCTTGAAACATGCGGAAGCAGCGGCCGACGACAAACCGCTGTCGCCGCAGGATCTCGAGGCCCGCATCAAAGAAGGTACGGTAATCGTCCGCATTCGCCGCGACCCCGAGCCTTCTCCGCCTCCCGCGGGAGAGCGTGCAACGGAGCCTGCGGCGGAGCAGAGCCCGCCGTGATCATGGGCGTGCTTGCGAGTCGTCCGCCGCGGCCCGTACACTCTTGAATGCAAGGGCTTTATAGACGCCTCTCCGAAGTAGCTGGATTGAGATGAATCGAACGTCGTTGGCCGGTACCCATCCTGTTTCCGGTGTCGTTCCGCCTGCGGTCGCCGAGGCGACCGTCATGACGGTCTGGCCGTCCGTGGCCGCCACGTCGGTCGGGCAGATGCTCGGCAGGCTGTATCGCCTGAAGGGTGGATTCGGGCCGCTCTCGATCGGGCGGATGGCCCTCCTCGCCACCATCCCGGTCGGGCTCATGCTCTACCTCTCGATGCGGCTGCCGTGGGCGATTCGCCGCTACCGGCTCACGAACCGGCGGGTGATGATCGAGCGCGGCATCAATCCCAAGATCGAGCAGTACGTCGACCTCAACCGCTTCGACGCGGTCGACGTCGTTGTCAGCCCGGGGCAGGAGTGGTATGCCGCCGGCGACCTGGTGTTCCGCCGTGGCCAGATCGAGACGCTGCGACTCCCGGGCGTGAGCCGGCCTGAGTCGTTTCGCCGCACGTGTCTCGAGGCCCGCCAGGCCTACGTGTCGGTCGCAGCCGCCTGCGGCGAACCGGCGGGTGTTGCCTGAGTCTCACGGAGTGCTGCCGTACCGCTCACGCGGTGACGCTTGCTGGAGTTCAAACCCCAATCGACTTCGAGATGTGACGGCGCGACTCATGCGGTGCGGTTCGTGCCGCGTGAGCCACGCGTGGTTACACCGGCCGCCGGCTCGCTACAGGGCCGCGGGTGGTGATCGCTGCGGCGATCGCCGTGCGGGCTGCGTCGTCGAGCATGCACCGCAGCGCCCTCGCGTTGTCCAGCACCTGCTCCGGTGACGTCGCCCCGAAGAGCACGCTCGTAATCCCCGGCTGCTCGGCCGTCCACGCCAGCACGAGGTCGGCGAGGTCGCACCCGAGCCGGGCAGCCACTGGCCGCAGCGCATCGACGAAGTCGAGGTTCCGCTCGAACTCCGCGCCGTTGAAGATCGGATACTTGTGGCGGCTGTCGGTCACGGGAAACACCTGGCCTCGGTGCATCCGTCCCGCGAGCAGGCCCTTCATCAGCGGCCAGTAGGCCACCAGCGCCACGCCGTGGGCGATGCACCACGGCAGCACGTCGGCCTCGATGTCGCGCTGCAGCATGTTGAACGGCATCTGGCAGGCGGTCAGCGGGCAGACGGCGGCGAAGCGGGCGAGATTGTCGACCGAGGCGTTCGACAGCCCGATTGATCGGGCCTTGCCGGCCTCCAGAATCCGCCGCAGCTCGCCGGCCGACTCCTCGATCGGGAGCGTCGGATCGGGCGAGTGCAGGTAGAGCAGGTCGAGCCGGTCGGTGCCGAGCCGGGTCAGGCTTTCGTCGACCGCGGCCCGGATCCGCTCCGGCCGGCCGTCGACGACCTGCCGCCGGGGTGGCGCCATGGCGGGAGCGGGCTCCCAGTGGATGCCGCACTTGCCGGCCAGCACCACCGCATCGCGGCGGCCCGCGATCGCCTCGCGAATCGCCAGCTCGCTTTCACCCCGCTCGCCGTAGCAGTAGGCCGTGTCGAGGTGCGTGATCCCGCCGTCGAGCGCTGCCCGCACGGTGGCCACGGCGGCCTCGCGGGTGACGCCACTCCGCGTCATGCCCGCCAGCGGCCAGCAGCCGAGGCCAAGCGGCCCGACGAACACCGACGAGGAACCGAGGCGGCGAGGGGCGGTGTCCATGGCGCGTGGCTGCTACGGATTCGTGCCGGCCAGCACCGGTGGAAACGCTCCCGTGGCCAGGAAGCCGGCCAAGAGGTCGGCCGTCTCTGGCCGAAACAACAGTCCCGTGTGCCACGTGGCGAGCGTCACATGGGCATGCGGCCCGTCGGGGTGGGTGCTCTCCTCGGCCACCAGCGCGTCGTGCTTGGCGGCGATCACGCCGATGTCGATGCCCTGCGGCATCGGCAGCGAGTTCACGAGGCTGTCGTCGGCGGTCGAGAGCTCCTTCACGGGCCGCAGGATGCGGCCGAACGTGCCCGCCGTGGCGGTGGCGATGAATGACCCACGGTTCGGCGGAGCGAGCATCACGAATCGCCCCATCTTGGCGGGCCGGTATCGGTCGAGGGCCGCCCGTCCGATGATGCAGCCCATGCTGTGCGCCACGAGGTGGATCGTGCCCACCCGGGGATCGGCGTCGAGCAGCTCGAGCTCGTGGGCGAAGCGATCCGCGTGGACCAGCAGCGAGCACTGCATGTTCCAGTAGCCCCACGCATTCGTCAGGTAGCCACGGGCCCGAAGACGGCGGCCGAGCACGGCCAGCATGTACTTGTTGGCGAGAAACCCGTGGACGAGCGACACGCACTCCCCGGGGTGATCGGCGGGCGAGCCGGGCGTGAAGCGGACGGAAGGCATCTCGCTACGGCCGTCCCGGGGGGGCCGCCGGCCGCTGCGGGGCCGGGCAACAGTCGAGCGGGCAGA
>JBJTRH010000402.1:0-10204 GCA_046076065.1 Planctomycetaceae bacterium
CCCGGCCGACGCCGCCCCGAAGGCGAGCGACACGACCGCCACGGGCTCGAGCCCGAGGAGTCCGGCGGCAGCCGCCAACGCCCCCCCGGCCGCCGCGGCCGTGATCCCCGCAATCCCGTCGATGCCGTCCATGAAGTTGAAGGCGTTGGTCATGCCCACGATCCAGAGCAGGGTGAGCGGCCAGGCCGCGAGACCGAGCTGCTGGTGGCCGCACGCCCCCAGGCTGACCTCCCGCACCGGCCCGAGACACGCCGTGGCAGCGGCCGCGGCCGCGAGATGCACGCCGAACCGCACACGATTGGGCAGCGTGTGCGGGTCGTCGAGCCAGCTGACGGTGGCGATCGCCAGCGCCGGCACCAGCACCGCTATCAGCGACGCCCGGGCATCCGCATGGAGCAGGCCCGCGACGATCGCCGCCCAGGACGTGACGGCGACGATCGCCAGCCCGCCGCCTCGAGGGGTGGCCCTGCTGTGGCTGGAGCGGGCATTGGGGAGGTCGATCACCCCCAGCGACGCGGCCCATCCCACGAGCCACGTGGTGGCGACCGCAGACGCGACGTACGCGACCGCGAACCAGACCAGCGGAGACGAGGATGTCACGCCCACTGCTTGGCGTTGGCGATCACGTCGCACACCTCGCCCACCACCGCGTCGTCGACGTGCGCGCCGATCGGGAGGGCGAGGCTCCGGGCGGAGAGCATGTCGGTGGCGGGCAGGGGCCGCATGCGGTCGTGGAAGTGCTCGTAGGCGGTCTGGCGATGGCAGGGCGGATCGTAGTAGGCGCGGGTCTCGATCCCCTTGGCCGCGAGGGCCCGCCGCAGGGCGTCGCGGGTCATGCCGAACCTGGTGGGGTCGACCGTGATCGAAAAATCCTTGTGGCTCGACCGGGCGCCGGGCATGGTCTCCACGAACCCGATGCCGGGAAGCTCACCGAGTTCCTTGCGGTAGACAGCGGCGAGTTGATTCCGCCGCTCCGAGACCTCGTCGAGAATCTCGAGCGAGGCGAGGGCCGTGGCCGCGCTGAGCTCCGGCATCCGGCCGTTCACGCCCGGAAAAAGCGCGTCGTAGGAGCCGTCGTTGCCGTACTCCCGGCCGAGCCGGACGAAGTGGGCCACGCAGTCGCAGTTGGTGGCCACCACGCCCCCCTCGCCGGCCACGAGGAGCTTGGTGGGCGACAGGCTGAACACCTGCGCCGTGGCCCCCGCCCCGACGGGCTTCCCGTGCATGCTGGCCCCGAAGCCGTGGGCCGCGTCGATCACCAGCGGCAGCCCGTGCTCGCTAGCCACCGCCTCGAGCGCCGGGATATCGCACGGGTTGCCAAAGTTGTGGCAGGCGGCGATCGCCACGGTGCGAGGAGTGATCGCGGCGCGGATGGCCTGGGGAGTGACGTTGGTCGTGTGCGGATCGACTTCGACGAACACCGGCCGGAGGTTGTTCCACACGATCGCGGCGGCGGCGGCGAGAAACGTGAAGCTCGGCATCACCACCTCGCCGAGCGGCTCCGACCGACTGCCGGTGCGAACCACGCCGAAGCGCGACAGCGGCTCCATCGTGGCCACCGGGCAGGCGTCGATCGCCGAACGGCGGCTGCGGCAACTACCTGCCGACAGATCCAGTGCGCGGTAGACGAGCATCAGGCCAACGGTGCAACTGCTCACGGCCACGGCATGCCGCACGCCGAGCCGCCTCGCGATCGCCTGCTCGAACCGCTCGCAGTAGGGCCCCTTCGTGAGCCGGCCGCTGCGGATGATCTCGTCGAACGCCGGCTGGAGCGACTCGGCAGACGGCAGCGCCGGCCGCACGAACGGCACGCGGATCCCCTGCCGCAACGGATCGCCGGCGGCGTGCACCTCGGGGATCAGCTGGGACGTTTCGCGTTTCATGGGTGTCATGGTCCGTGCCTCACTTGGCGTGGGTCCGGTGCTGGGGCAGATGATCGCTCCCGTGCTCGGGCGCAGCATACTCCGGCACGAGATCGCGGAGCCGGGCCCGGACGACCTCGGGCTTGCCCTCGAGCACCTCGGCCAGGTCCTCGAGCACCGACTCCACCGCCAGCAGGTCGGCCGGACGGTGCATGGCGCAACACACCTTCGGATGCCGCGTCGCCACACGCCGCTCGTCGTCGAAGTACAGCTCCTCGAAGAGCTTCTCGCCCGGCCGCAGGCCCGTATACACGATCTCGATGTCGTCGGGATCGAGGCCCGACAGGGCGACCAGGTCGCGGGCGAGGTCGACGATCTTCACGCTCTCGCCCATGTCGAGCACGAAGATCTCGCCCCCCTCGCCCTGCGTGGCGGCCTGGAGCACGAGTTGCGACGCCTCCGGAATCGTCATGAAGTAGCGCTCGATGCCCGGGTGGGTGACCGTGATCGGCCCGCCCCGGCGAATCTGCTCCTGGAACGTCGGCACCACGCTGCCGTTGCTCGCGAGGACGTTGCCGAACCGGACGACGATGAACTTCGTGCGCGAGGCCGCGGAGAGGGCCTGCACGAACCGCTCGGCGAGCAGCTTCGAGCAGCCCATCACGCTCGTCGGATTGACCGCCTTGTCGGTGGAGATCGCCACGAACACTCGAACCCCGTGCTGGTCGGCGAGCCGCGCCATCAGCCGCGTGCCGAAGACGTTGTTCTTGACCGCCTCGGCCGGATTCCACTCCATCATCGGCACGTGCTTGTGGGCCGCGGCGTGAAACACCACCTCGGGCGCGTGGGCGAGCATGATCTGCTCCATCCGTGACTCATCGGTGATGTCGGCGATCAGCGGCTCGAAGGCCGGCCTCGGCTCCAGCCGACCGAACTCCTGCTCCACGAGGAACAGCGCGTTCTCCGCCCGCTCGACGAGCAGGAGCTTCTTCGGGTCGAACCGGAGCACCTGGCGGCAGATCTCGGAGCCGATCGACCCGCCGGCGCCGGTGACCATCACCGTGCGTCCCTCGACGAGCGCCCGGATCGCGGAGTCGTCGAGCTGCACCGGCTCGCGGCGCAGCAGGTCCTTGATCTCGACCGATCGCAGCTGGACGTGGGACGGGTTCTTCGCGCTGAGGAGCTCGTCGATGCCGGGCAGTACCTTCACCTCGGCGCCGGCGGCGGCACAGTCGTCGAGCAGCTTGCGGAACCGCCGGCCGGTCAGCCGGCCCGACTGCACGATCACCTCGTCGACGCCTCGCGTGGCTGTCTCGCGGCCGGCGTCGTCGACCGTGCCAAGCACCTCGCGGCCGGCGACCCGGGAATGCTGCAGGTGCGGATCGTCGTCCAGAAACCCTGCGATCAGATAGGGGCTGTTCGACGCGGCCGTGAGATTGCGGGCGATCAGTTCGCCGGCATGGTCGGCGCCGACGATGAGGGCCGACTTCGCCCGCTGCCGATCGAACAGCGGCCGCAACTCCTCGCGGACACTCCGCCAGAGGGTGCGCATGCCGCCCACCAGCATGATCGTGGCGGCCCAATCGAGCAGGAGCACGCTGCGGCGGATTCGCGGAATCCACGGCACTTGACCGGTCGAGAGCACGAGGCTGTCGAGGGCTGCGAAGACGAGGAGGCTGAGCGTGGCCGCCCAGAGAAGGGCCGTGAGATCACCGAACGCGACGCGTCCCCACGACACATGGCAGAGGCCGAGCGCGTAGAAGTTCACCAGCTTGACGACGACGACCCCGACGACGACGGCCACGTACGTGTCGAGCCAACCCGACTCTACCGTGAAATCGCTCCTCGTGAAGAACGCGAGAAACAGCGCCGCGGCGAAGAGCACGGCATGCACTGCGAGCAGCCGCAGCGCCCGCGGATTGATCCGGCGGAAGGCGAGCCTCGGCTTCGAGAAGGGGATGTTCATGCGCGTCCTACGCGTGGTTCAGAGGCGTTCGAGATCGACGTCTTCGAGTTCGATCGAGGCGCCCTGGTTGAGAAACCGCACGGCCACGAGGAGCCGCTCCTCGCCCCGCCTCGACACAACGGTGCCCTCGAGCCCCTGCAGCGGACCGCTGCGGACGCGGACGGGCTGCCCGGCCTCGAGGCGGGACTCCGGGGTGAGCGGCTTGTCGGCCTCGACGAGCCGCCGAATCGCCCGTAGGTCGTCCACAAGCATTCGCTCGTCGGGGATCGAAAGCCAGCGGGACACGACGTTGGTCGCGAGCGCGGCACGACGCTGCTCGTCGTCGACGGGCGCGAAGACGTAGCTTGGGAAGAGCGGCACCCAGGAACTGCGGACCCGCCCGCCCGCTGAATGCAGGCGGCGACGGATGAGCGGCGCGTAGAACGGGATGCCGGCCCCCTCGAGCCGACGCATGAAGTCCTTTTCCCGTCGCGCGAGCGTGTAGAAGGCCACCCACTGCGACGCGGGGCGAGACTCCGCATGGCGACCCTCGCCCCGCTCGTCGAGCAGATCGTCGGGAAAGACGTCTCGCTGCTTGGGCAAGATGGGCATCGTGGGAAAGTGAACACTCCGTTCCCGTGGGTGGCACGGACGGGCGCGTCCCCTGGTGACTTCGCAGCAGAATCCATCGGAAAACCACGTGAAGTCTACGCCCCGGCGGAACGAAAGTCGCCCGACCTGGGCCGTTTTCGGGCGATTCCCGGGGGCGAGGCCTTTCCCGATCGGAAGGAAGGGCAAAGTTTGCCGCCCCGACCGGCCGATAACTCCGATTGCAGTGACTGTACCGGTCGCAAGGAGTGTGCCATGGCCCGCAAGCTGACTCACGATTCACGCGAGATCGACGTCCGAACCACGCCGCCGGTGCGGCGGAATCGGACGCCGGCCTGGGCCGGCCCGATGGCCCGGTTCCTGGCGTTGGCCGCGGTGCTCCTGCAGACCACCGGCTGCAACATCTACGGCCGTCCGCAGCGGGCGACCACCCAGCAGGTGATGCTCGACGCCCAGTGCCCGCCCGAGCCCGGCCGCATGCCGGCCAAGGAGCTCGCCAAGGTCACGCTGCCGGCCTACGTGATCGAACCGCCGGACATCCTCCTCATCGACGCGCTGCGGGTCGTGCCCAAGCCGCCGTTCCGTATCCAGTCGTTCGACACCCTGCAGGTGATCGTGGAGGGCACGCTCCTCGAGCAGCCCATCAACGGCCTCTACGTGGTGGAACCGGGCGGCATGCTCGACCTGGGGCCGTCATACGGCAAGGTGATGGTGGGCAACCAGTCGCTCGAGGAAGCCCAGGACTCCGTGTTTCGTCACCTCAAGCGGGTGCTCAAGGAGCCGCAGGTGTCACTCACGCTCGCCCAGGCAGCCGGCCAGCAGCAGATCGCCGGCGAGCATCTGGTGGGCCCCGACGGCATGATCAACCTCGGCACCTACGGCGCCGTCCATGTGACCGGCATGACGCTCGACGAGGCGAAGGAGGCGATCGAGGAGCATCTCTCCAAATACCTCGACGCGCCGCTGGTGAGCGTGGACGTGTTCGCCTACAACTCGAAGGTCTACTACGTCGTGACGGAAGGGGCTGGTATGGGCGACCAGATCGCCCGCTTCCCCGTGACGGGCAATGAGACGGTGCTTGATGCCATTTCGCAGATCAACGGCCTCTCCCGGCTCTCCAGCAAGGACATCTGGATCGCCCGCCCTGCCCCCTCGGGCGTGGGCTGCGACCAGATCCTGCCCGTGGATATCGAGGCGATCATGAAGGGGGGCAGCACCGCCACCAACTACCAGGTGCTCCCCGGCGACCGGGTTTTCATCGCCCAGGATCAGTGGATCGCCTTCGATTCGGTGATCGGGAAGATCACGGCCCCGTTCGAGCGGATCTTCGGCTTCACGCTGCTCGGCACGAGCCTCGTGCAGCAGATCAACCGGTTTCCGTTCGGCTTCAATCCGAACACGGGCTTCTGCTGGGTCGCCCGCGAGGTGTACGGCGTGCAGGATCCCAGGTGGCTGGTGTTCCGGGGCTGGCTGCTGACCGAGGCCCCTGCGTGGCTCCGCAACGCGTACGGCACCCACGGCGAGCAGTTTGCGGCCTGGATCCACGACAAGCCGCTCGCGAAGGCGGCGGTCAAGGCCCTCATGGATCGGGCGATCGAGGGCTCCCAGCCCACGATCCCCGCCGGCCGCTGACCCCGGCTCCCACAACGGCCTACAGCATGCGTATAGTTTCGTAAGCCCGCACCGCCAAGGACGCAGACATGACTCGCCCAGGGATCGTGACCCGCAGCCTGATGCCCGCCATGCTCCTTGCCGCAACCGCGGCTACGGCACACGCGCAGCAGGGGCGAGACCTGCCCTTCTCGCAGCAGTACCGGCGGCCCACGATCAGCCCCTACAACCAACTGAACACGTTCGGCTCGAACCCGCTGTTGATGCAAAACGTCTACCAGCAGCAAATCCAGCCGCAGGTTCAGCAGCAGCAGCAGCAGATCGAGCAGCTTTCGCAGCGTCGCCAGATGCAAAAGTTACAAAACCAGGTGCAGCAGATCGGCCGGGACACGAGCAATCGCCAGATCGATGAGTCGATCCGCCCCACGGGCCACCGCGCCACCTACATGAACTACTCGCACTTCTATCAGATGCGGTAATCCGCGGCCGGACTGCCCGGAAGCGTAACCGCGTAAGCGGTACGGCCGCACCACCACCCGCCCAAGCCTCACCGCGAGGCGGTGATCTCCTGATACCTCGCGGCTGCCTTCCGGGCCGCGGGCACGTGGCCGGCCCTCTGCCAGCCGCGGACGGCCAGTTCGAGGGCTGTGGCCGCCTCGCCGATGCGGGCATCGCTTTCGGACCGCGCCGCGAGCCTCTCCGCCACCTCGGCGAAGGCCGCCGCCCGCTCGGGCGCCAGCAGCCGCACCGGGATCTCCTTGAGCGACCGGAGTTCCTCGTCGATCGCGTCGAACTCGTAGGTCGCCGACGCCTGCACGATCGCCCGCTCGACGGCGGCGGCGTTGCCCGAGGCCACCGCCATCCGTCGGGCCTCCGCCAGCATCAGCCACTTCACCCCGCGATCGCCCTCGGCCGCCGCCTCGTCGATCAGCGCATCAGCCAGCACGAAGGCGCCGGCGGATGTCCGTCCGCGGGCCAACACGCCAGGATACCGGGCCTCGAACTCTGCTCGGGCGTCGACTAGCTCGCGGGCCGATGGCGGGCCGTCGACCACGGCCGCATCCGGAAACTGCCGCACCCCGAGCCGGGCGGGCGGAGCATCACCACCCTGCGGCTCATCCGCCATGGCCGGAGCCGCAAGAACAATCACAAGACACGCCACGCGAAGCATGATCGCAGCGTATCCGACGCCGACCGCCCGAGCCAGCACCCGTGCGGAAAAGCAATCGCGTGAGCGGTACGGCCGCACCACGATCCGCCCGAACCTCACGCGAGCCCCGAAGCCCCGAGCAGCGCAGCCCGCATCGCTTACGCGATTGCGGCTTCCTGAGGCCCGGCTCACGCCATGGCGGCTCTCCGGAAGCGTAACCGCGTAAGCGGTACGGCCGCGTCACGACCCGCTTCGCCTTGCACACCGATGATGTTCATGCGTGCACTTTTTGCATGCGCATTGAACCTGGATCACCCGTCCGCCCCGAACCATTGGCCTATTTGCTCACATGGATCACTTACGGGGCGTGGCTCGCCGGCGATTCACGCGGGTGGTGTGATTCTCGCGGCGGCCTCCAGGCTCGAAACGACCGACTGCTGTCGGCCATGGCTGACAGGATGACGGGCATGTCGGTCATCCTGTCGGTAAGGGAGCGCCAGACCGTGGAGCAGAGCATCCTGGCGGTGAGCGAGGCCCGAGGCTGGCTCATCCACGCGGCCACCTGCAGGACCCAACACGTACATGTGGTCGTGACGGCGGCACAGGCGGCCCCAGATACGACGATGCAGCACCTCAAGGCCTGGGCGACGCGGGCACTCGGTTCGCCCAACTGCACCGGCGCGCACGGTCGACAGGCCCCGCGGTGGTGGACACGCGGCGGCAGCCAGAGGCGGGTGTTCGGTGAGAGCGATCTTGAAGCGGCGGTCGTGTACGTGAGGGAATGCCAAAATACTCCGCGAGAGCAATGACGCGATGCGTACGGAAGCGTAACCGCGTAAGCGGTACGGCCGCGCCACGATCCGCCTGAGCCTCACGCGAGCCCCAAAGCCCCGAGCACCGCAGCCCGCATCGCTCACGCGATTGCGGCTTCCTGAGGCCCGACTCACGCCATGGCGGACCTCCCGGAGCCGGGCTCCCGCCATTGCGACTCTCCGGAAGCGTAACCGCGTGAGCGGTACGGCCGCACCACGATCCGCCCGGGCCTCACGCGAGACCCCGAAGCCCAGAGCAGGGCAGCCCGCATCTCTCACGCGATTGCGGCTTTCTGAGCGCGGTGCTGCCGTGGCTACTTCGCGGCTGCGAGCTCCGCCTTCTTCCGCTCCTCGACGATTTCCTTCTGGATGTTGCCAGGCGTGGGCTTGTACTTGGCAAACTCCATCGTGAACACGCCCTGGCCCTGCGTCATGCTCCGCAGGTCGGTCGAGTAGCCGAACGTCTCGGCCAGCGGCACCTCGGCGACGATCGTGGACGTGTTGCCCACGGTCTCGGTCGAGATGATCAGGCCGCGACGCTTGTTGAGCTCGCCCGTCACCGCACCCTGGAAGTCGGCAGGAACCTCGACCTCCATCTTCATGATCGGCTCGAGGAGCACGGGCTTCGTGTTGAGGAAGGCCTCGCGGAAGCCGGCCCGAGCACAGGTCTGGAAGGCCATGTCGCTGGAGTCGACGTCGTGGTAGGAGCCGTCTTCCAGCGTGGCCTTCACGCCCACGATCGGGAAGCCCGCGATCGGGCCCTTGCCCAGCACCGCGCGGAAACCCTTCTCGACGGATGGGATGTATTCCCGCGGCACGCGGCCGCCGACCACCGCATCTTCGAACTCGAAGGCTTCGGTCGCATCCTCGGGGAGCGGCTCGAGGTGGCCGATGATGTGGGCATACTGGCCCGAGCCACCCGTCTGCTTCTTGTGCTTGTAGTCGTAGGCGGTGCCCTTCGTGGGGGCCTCGCGGTAGCTCACCTTCGGGGCGCCCACCGTGACCTCGACCTTGTATTCCCGCTTGATCCGCTCGACGTAGATGTCGAGATGCAGCTCGCCCATGCCCGCGATCAGCGTCTCGCCCGTCTCCTCGTCGGTGAACACGCGGAACGTGGGATCCTCGCGGGTGAACCGCTGCAGGCCCTTGCCGAGCTTGTCGAGGCCGTCGCGGTTGGTCGGGATGATCGCCATCTTGATCACCGGCTCCGGCACGAACATGTTTTCGAGCGTGCAGTACTTGGCATCGGCGGAGTAGGTGTCGCCGGACGCGGCATCCACGCCCATCACGGCCACGATGTCGCCGGCCTCGCCGGAATCGATCTCCTCGCGCTTGTCGGCATGCATCTTCACAATGCGGCTGAACCGCTGCTTCTGGCTCGTGCGCTGGTTGATGTAGGCCTCGCCCTTCACGATCTTGCCCTGGTAGATCCGCATGAACGTGAGCTGGCCGTAGGGATCGTCGACGATCTTGAAGGCCATCGCCGCGAGCGTCTTGGACGGATCGGGGGCGAGGTCGAACGCCTCGTCGGGCTTGTCCCACTTCTTGGCGATCACCTTCCGCTCGAGCGGGCTCGGCAGGTAGCGCACGACCGCGTCGAGGAGCTTCTGCACGCCCTTGTTCTTGTAGGCCGAGCCACAGAACACGGGCGTGATGCTCTGGTTTTGCACCGCCGCCTTCACCACGGCGTGGATCTCGTCGTCGGTCGGCTGCTGCTCCGAGAGCAGCTTCTCCATCAAAGAGTCGGAATACATCGCGAGCCCCTCGAGCATCACATGCCGGGCCTCGGCGGCCGGCTTCTCGTAGGCGGCGGGGATCGCCTCTTCGCGGACGGTCTCACCGTTGTCGCCGTCGAAGTAGTAGGCCTTCATCGTGACCAGGTCGATCACGCCCTCGAGCTTGTCTTCCTTGCCGATCGGAATCTGCATCGGGATCGCATCGGTGGCGAGCTTCTCGCGGAGCTGCTTCACGACGCGGTCGAAGTTGGCGCCGGTGCGGTCCATCTTGTTGACGAACGCCAGCCGCGGCACCTTGTAGCGCTTCATCTGCCGGTCGACCGTCATCGACTGGCTCTGCACGCCGCCCACGGCGCAGAGCACGAGGATCGCCCCGTCGAGCACGCGCAGGCTGCGCTCCACCTCGACCGTGAAATCGACGTGGCCCGGGGTGTCGATGAGGTTGATGTCGCAGTCGTGCCACTTCACGCTCGTGGCGG
>JBJTRH010000403.1:0-29453 GCA_046076065.1 Planctomycetaceae bacterium
GGATTCGGCACGGTCTCGATTCCCGCCGACGCCGACCTTGCCGACAACGAGTTCTTCTTCGTGTACGACGAGCCTCCGCCGCGGCGGTCGCTCGTCGTGGCGGAGGAGCCGGCCGCGGGCCGCGTGCTCGAGCTGGTGGCGGGGATCGCGCCCGACAAGGCGGCCGCGGCCGTCGATCTCGTGCCGCGGGCAGGTCTCGCCGCCGCGGGGTGGGACTCCGCCGCTGCGCTCCTCTGGCAGGGGCCGCTGCCCGAGGGCCGGGATGCCGAGCTGGTGAGCCGGTTTCTCGCCCGGGGCGGACAGGCCGTCTTCTTTCCGCCGGAGCGAGGTTCGGCGGTGGACTTTGCCGGGTGCTCGTGGGGCGAGTGGACGGACCACGCCCCGCCGGTCGCGGCCGAGTCGTGGCGGACCGATCAGGATCTGCTGGCCAACACGCTGGCCGGTTCGGCGCTGCCGCTCGGCGAGGTGGAGGTCTGCAGGTCGTGCGGCCTGGCGGGGGAACTCGTGCCGCTGGCCTTGCTGCCCGGGTCGGCGCCGCTCGTGGCGCGGTCGAGCCGCGATGACCGCCTCACGTTCGTGGCCACCACCCCTGCCCCGCGCGACTCGTCGCTCGCCGCCGAGGGGATCGTGCTGTATGCCCTCGTGCAACGCTCCATCGACCGCGGGCTGGCGGCGCTCGGCACCGCGCGGCAGATCGACGCCGGCCCGGCGGCGGTGGCGGCCGCGTCGGCGTGCGGTGGCGGATGGACTCGGCTTGCCGGAACCGCCGGGTCGCCCTCGACCGAGGCTGGCCTGCACGCCGGCGTGTTTTCGTGCGGCGATCGGCTCGCGGCGGTGAATCGGCCCGTCGCCGAGGATGCGTCGGTGGCCGTGGCCGACGAGCGGATTGACGGCCTGTTTCGCGGGCTCTCGTTCACGCGGATCACGGGCACCGCCGGCGACACCACCAGCCTCGTGCAGGAGATCTGGCGGGCGTTCCTGATCGCGATGCTCCTGGCGCTCGTCGCCGAAGGGCTGCTGAGCCTGCCCCGGCCGGCGGCGGCCGATCGGGCGGCGAAGGTGCCGCGGCCGCTGGAGGCGGCGGCATGAGCGAGCAGGCGCTGCGGTTCTTCACGACCCCATGGACGATCGGGATCTCGGCCATGCTCGTGGCCGCCACGATCGCGGTGGCGGTCGTGACCTGGCGGCGGAGCGGCTTTGCCCTTGGCACCGGCCTCGTGGAACTGCTCCGCGTGCTGATCGCGACGCTCGTCGCCGTGCTCCTCAACCAGCCGGAGTGGGTCGAGGAGTATCGGCCCGACGAGAAGCCGACCGTGGTGGTGCTCCACGACGCCTCGCGGAGCATGGACACGAAGGACGTGGTGCCGACCGACGGCGGCACCGCCGGCCCGCGGACGCGACGCGAGGCCGTGGCTCCGCTCGCGGAGAGCAGTTTCTGGAAGCCGCTCGAAGCCCGGTTTCAGGTGGTGGTCGAGCCGGTGGCCCTCGCGCCGCCGGGCACGGCCACCGACCTCGCGGAGCCGCTCGCCACGATCGCCGAGCGGTTCGCGGCGCTCCGGGCCGTGGTGCTCGCCAGCGACGGCGATTGGAACAAGGGCCGGCCGCCGCTCGACGCCGCCCAGGCGCTGCGGCTCGCGCAGGTGCCGGTCTACGCCGTGCCCGCCGGCAGCCCCACGAAGCTCCCCGACCTCGACCTCACGAGCCTCGACTGCCCCACGATGGGCGTGGCGGGCAAGCCGGTCCGCGTGCCCTTCACCGTCGTCTCGTCGCTGCCCACCGAGCGGGTGGTGGTGGCCACGCTCGCCACGAGCACCGGAGAGAAGCTCGTGAAGGAGGTCCGCCTGCCGCCGATGGCGACGGTGACCGACTGGATCTACTGGACGCCGCCGGCCGTGGGCGACTACACGGTCACGGTCTCGATGCCGGTGGAGCCGGGCGAGATCCTGCCCGACAACAATCAGCGGACGGCGCCGATCGCGATCCGCCAGGAGAACCTGAAGGTGCTCGTGGTGGAGAGCGTGCCACGATGGGAGTATCGCTACCTTCGCAACGCCCTCTCCCGCGATCCGGGCGTGGAGGTCTCGTGCCTGCTCTTCCAGCCGGGGCTCTCGAAGCGGGGTGGCGGCACCAAGGACTACATCCAGAAGTTCCCCTCCGGCCTCGACGAGCTCTCGAAGTACGACGTGGTGTTTCTCGGCGACGTGGGCGTGGGCGAAGGGCAGCTCACCGACGAGGACTGCCGGCTGCTCAAGGGCCTCGTGGAGTTTCAGGCGAGCGGCCTCGTGTTCATGCCGGGCTGGCGGGGGGAGCAGGCGTCGCTCGCGGGCACGGCCCTCGACGAGCTCTGCCCGGTGGTGATCGATCCGGCGCGGCCCGACGGCATGGCCAGCGACGGCCCGCGGCGGCTCGTGCTCACCGAGGCCGGCCGCAAGAGCCTGCTCACGAAGCTCGCCGACGGCGGCGCGGAGAACCTGGCTGTGTGGGAAAGCCTGCCGGGCGGCCAGTGGCACGGCCCCGTGCTTCGCGCCAAGGCGGGCAGCGAGGTGCTCGCGGTCCACGAAGACGCCACCAACGAGTACGGCCGCATCCCGCTCCTCGTCACGCGGTCGTTCGGCGCGGGCAAGGTGCTCTACATGGCCACCGACGGCGCGTGGCGATGGCGGAAGGGCGTGGAGGACAAATACCACTACCGGTTCTGGGGCCAGGTCGTCCGCTGGATGGCCTACCGCCGCAACATGGCCCGCGGCGAGCGGATGAGCCTCTCTTTCGCACCGGAGCAGCCGCAACTCGGCCAGACGCTCGCGATCGACGCCCGCGTGACGGAGCCGAGCGGCGAGCCGCTCTCCCGCGGCGAGGTGACGGCGCGGATCACGGCGCCCTCGGGGGCCGTCGAGACGGTGCGGTTCGCACCGCCGGGCGGCGACGGCGAGTGGGGCGTGTTCGCAGCCACGTTCACGCCGACGGAACCAGGCACGCACGAGCTCGTGCTCGCCTGCAAGGAGACGGGCGACATGCTCGAGGCCTCGATGTTCGTGCAGGGCTCCGCCGAGGAGGGCATCGGCAAGGCCGCCCGGCCGGAGGTGCTCGCGGAGATCGCGCAGGTCACCCGCGGCAAGGTGGTGCGGCCGGACGAGATCGCCGGACTCGTGGAGTCGCTCGCGGCCCTGCCCGATCCGCCCCCGTCGGTGCGGCGGCTGCAGCTCTGGAGCCATCCGCTCGTGGCGGTATCGCTCGTCACGCTCCTGGGCCTGTTCTGGATCGGCCGCAAGCGGCAGGGCCTCGTTTGACGTTCAGGAAGCCCAATCGCGCAAGCGATGGGATCGTTTGTGCGACTGCCGCTCGGGGCTGCCCGTGCCCGTCGCCGGACGTTCGCGGATGCCATCGTGGCATCCGCTCTCTGCATGTCCGCTGCGCTTCGCCATCCTGGCTTCGCTTGCTCCCATAGCCTGGCTCCCGGGCACGGGCAGCCCCTCGCTGAGTTCCGTCGTCAGGAAGCCGCAATCGCGTGAGCGATGCGGGCTGCACCACGCAGGGCTCGGGACTGGCCATACTCCATCGCCAGGCCGGCGATTCGCGTAGGTGTCTGGCGGATCCTCGGGCTCGATGCCCGCACGATGCATCGACGCGTTCTGTGCGATGTTCGGCTGCATGAACACCCTCCGTAGAGTTCCACGTCGGGCGGCACGGTGTGGAAAGGGTGATCATGGTCTCCACCGGCATGTCGATGCATCGAGTCTGCCTGCTCGGCGCCCTGACTGCGGGACTGGCGCTGCTCGCGGGGGCGGCCCCTGCCCTTCAGCCTCCGGCAGACTCCGCGTCATCCGTTGCGACGCAGGCTCGTGCCGACGACCGCGACGAGGCCAGCCGCCGCGCGGCGGTGCTCGCGAGCAGCCGCTGGCGGCGGGCCATGCACGAGCTCGACGAATGGCTCGCGACGCAGCCCATGTACTCCACCGACCGCGTCCGCGGCATCAAGGCCGACCTCGCGGCACGGGTCGCCATCATGAGTTCCTATGAGCTGGAGTACCTGCTCGACCAGCTCGACGAGAAGCTCACCGTGCTCGACACCGCCGCCGCGCGGGAGGCTCGCGACTGGCTCGGCCGCTACCTGGCGGTGATGGCCGACGGCCGGCGGGCGGCGCTGCTCGCCGATGTGCCCAGTGTGCTCGACCTCTCGGCCGCCGAGCTTGCCGCGAGGCTCGCCGAAGTGGAAGCGAAGCGGGCCGCGGTGGAGCGGGCCGTGCGGGAGTCGAGGCGGAGTCGCCGACAGTTCGAGGCGCTGGTGCGCGGCGATCGCGAGGCGGTGGCGCGGGAACGGGTCCGGCTCGAGCGCGTGCACCGCGACCAGGTGGCGCTCTCCCCCTACCGCCGCCAGCCCGCCGCCGATCCGCCCTTCGCCGATGCCTACGACAGTCCGACGGTCGTGGGCGTGGGTCCGTGGACCGCCTTCATCACCCGGTCGCTGTCCTCGTTCTGACTGCCGGCCACCGGCCGCCCGCGAGCGCATGCCTTGACCGCCGCCCGAGCCTAGTGTATTAGTGTAGTAATACACAAGGATTTGGCGTTCCCGGGTCGCCTCCATGCCTCGCTCTGAGCCCCTGTTCGTCGTCCACGCCTCGTCCGGGGTGCCCATCTACCGGCAGCTCGTCGATCAGGTGGAGGCGCTCGTGGCCGGCGGCCGGCTCCGGCCGGGCGACCTCGTGCCGAGCGTGCGGCAGGTGGCTGCGGCCTTGGGCGTCAACCCGATGACCGTGTCGAAGGCGTGGAGCCGGCTCGAGGCCGACGGCGTGCTCGTTCGCGATCGCGGCCGCGGCATGCTGGTGGCGGCGCGGCGGGAGACGGCGTCGCTCGCCGACCGCCGCGACGAAGTGCAGCCGCTCGTGGATCGCGCGGTCACCCACGCCCTCCACCTCGGTCTCACGCCCGCGCAGCTCGTGGCCCTGGTGCGGGAATCCCTCGAGGAGCATCGGTCGTGCATGAATCGCCCTTCGTGATCGAAACCACCGGCCTCGTGAAGCGGTTTGGCCTCCGCACGGTGCTCGATGGCGTGACCCTCCGGGTGCCGCACGGACAGGTGATCGGCCTCCTGGGCCTCAATGGCTCCGGAAAGAGCACGCTCATCAAGTGCCTGCTCGGGCTCTTGCGGCCCGACGCCGGCAAGGCTGCCCTCCTCGGCACCGACTCGTGGCATCTGGCCGCGCGGGAAAAGGCGCTGATCGGCTACGTGCCGCAGGAGGCCACCCTCTATCCCTGGCTCACGGTGCGGCAGAAGGTGGCCTACGTGTCGAGCTTTTATTCCCGTTGGGATCGGGCCTGGGGCGAAGAGCTCGTTCGCCGCTGGGATCTCCTGCTCGGCCATCGCGTCGGCCCGCTCTCGGTGGGCCAGCGGCAGAAGCTCGCGCTTGTCTTGGCCCTCGGCCACCGGCCGGAGGTGCTGATCCTCGACGAACCCGTGGCGAGCCTCGACCCGGTGGCGCGGCGGTGGTTTCTGGAGACGGTGCTCGAGACCGTCGCCGATGGCGTGGGCACCGTGCTCTTCTCCACCCACATCACGTCCGACCTGGAGCGGATCGCCTCGCACGTGGCGCTCCTCCGCGACGGCCGGCTCGAGTTTCACGACGAGATCGACGCCCTCAAGGACCGGATCAAGCGGCTGCGGATCACGGCCCCCGCCGATCTGCCCCGCGACCTCCGCCTGCCGGGCACGCTGCGGTCGGTCGTGAGCGGGAGCCAGGCGATCGTGACGATCGACGGGGTGAGCGAGCCGCTCCTCGCCGGCATCCGCGAGCGGTTCTCGGCCGATGTGACGGTGGACGACCTGAACCTCGAGGAGATTTTTCTCGAGCTGCACGATGCCGAGCCGGCTCCCTCCGCCACCGTCGGGAGGTGATCCGATGGCATTCCTGCGGCAACTCCCGCTCGTGCTTCTGGCCATGCTCGCGCGGCCTTGGATCTGGCTTGTGCTTGTGGCTTGGGTCCTGTTGCCGGTTCTCTCATCGCTGTCGAACGTCATGTCGCTCCGGGCTCCACTGACGCCCATTGCCATCGTGTCTGGCCCGACGGTGCCGCCCAACGGCGGCGCCAACGCCCGCGAAGACCACCTGGCGACGATCACCGACTGGCATGCCCTGTGGACTCGCGTGTTCGTGGCGGCTCCGGGCGGAGGGTCCAGGCTCATCGAGGCAGACAGGGATCGCAGCGAACGACTCGGCCACTGGGACATTCTCGATCGGCTCCCGGCACTCGAGCGGCTCTGGATGACCGCGCCCGACGTGCTCTCGGAAGAGGGCTGGCGGCGGATCGGCGACCGCACACGGCTGAAACTTCTGTCGCTTTGGTATGTGGGAAGTTCGTATGGCAAGGGCGACGACGGCTTCGCCCGCGATGGCCGGGAGGCGCTCGCGCGGTTGACCCGCCTCCAGGACCTCGAACTCCGCGGCACGGGGCGCAACGCAGATGTTCTTCTGCCACCGCTGCCTGCGCTCGAGGCGTGCAGCATCAGCTGGCCGCACCTCGAAGAAAACCTGACGACGCTCGCCGCGGGCTCGCCCCGGCTGCACTCGCTCGCGCTGGATACATATCCGGCTTTTGAGTTCACGCCCGGCATGCTCGCCGCCCTGCGTCAGATGCCGGCGCTCCGCACGGTCTTCGTCGACGCAGCAGGTCGGCCCGAAGATGAGCCGGCGATGGCCAGCCAGGTTGCCGAACTCGAGCGGGCGGTGCCGCAGGTGCGCGTCCGTCCGGGCAGCTATTCCGCGCAGCGGGTGACGGCCGTGGGGGCTGCCACGCTGGACCTGGCCGGCATCTGCTGGGCCTTCTGGTTTCAGGCGGCCACGCTGCTTGCCACGCCGCTGGAGTGGATGTTGCCTCGCCGCTTTCCGCCGCACGCGGTCTGGCCGACGGCCGTGGCCGCTGCAGGCACCGCGGCGTTTTTCATCCTCTGCCAGAGCTTCGGCGTCGCCTGGCTACCGGCGCTCGGGCTCGTCCTCTTTGCCTGCGGCGTCGGGCTGTATGGGCCTGTCTTCGACGACGCGCCCGGCTGGCCCACCCGGCTCACACGGCTCGCGATCGGAGCCGACTATGCCGGTGGCCTGCTGATCGGCGGCTGTTTTCTGGGGGCGGCGGCGATGGCCGATCGCTGGCTGCGGGGGTACGAACCAGTGGCCGCCCTTGCCCTCGTCGTCCTGGCGGCCGCGTCGCTCGGCTGGAAGATCGCTCGCGTTGTTCGGCTGCCGCGGATCCTGGCCGACGGGGACGGGAGGCCGCACTCATGTGGCGCATGGCCGGCGGGCAGGCCGCATGGGCACCCGCGGCGCGTGCGGGCCACGCCGACCAGCGATGGTGGCGGCCTGACGTCGCGATCGACAGGCAGCTGGCTCGGCCGCTGCCGACAGCGACTTCTGCGGCGGCCGCGTTCGCCGACATGCTCCGGCGGCCGCAATCGCGGCTCCAGATCCTGCTCATGGTCGGCTTCATGGTCGTGGGCGCCGGCATCGTGGCTGTGTTCCGCGGCATCCTCGCCAGGGGTGAGATGGCTTCGGGGCCGACGGTGACGGGCTGGGCTGCGATGGTCGCAGCGCAGTTCGCCTGGCAGGCCGCCGCGATGGCCTTTCCGACGACGGCCGTGATGTGGACGCAACGGCGCGACAGCCCGGTGCTCGACTTCCTCCGGCCGGTGTCGCGGCGGGACTATTGGCTGGGCCTGCGTGGAGCGATCGCCCGCGACCTCATCCTGCCCCTGGCGGTCGTGGCCGCCGGCCTCGTGATGTCGGCGAGTTGGTGGGGGCAGGGGCGTCCGCTCCTCTGGCTCGTGTCGGCCGTGGGGTTCGGTGGCCTCGTCGCCACAGCCCACGCGATGCTGCTCGTCATTGCCACGGCCCGCCGCCCGCTCATCGCGACGACGATTGCTGTCATCGTTTTCGCCACTGTGGGAGTCGGGCCCGTCATGGCGGTCGGAGAGGCTTTTCGGTACGTCCGGTACGGCGGGTCGCTCGGCTGGTGGCCGTCTGTCGCCGGGGCGTTCGCCGTTCTGGTGGCGGGCCTCGCGATCCGCGCGGGCGTGCTCTCGCGGCTCGAAGACCGCGAGATCGGCTGACCGGTGAGGCCGAGCCAGACGGTTGCAGCCCCTGCGTCGCTGGCCTGTCGTTGTTCGCTTGCCTGCCAGATGCAGATGGACTAGACTAAGTTTAGTTTATTTGGATACGGGACGTGTGTCGCAGCCCCACAAGGTGTCCTTATGGCTACCGTGATCAACATCCATCAGGCGAAGACCCATCTCTCGCGGATCGTCGATGACGTGGCGGCCGGTCGGGAGGTGATCATCGCGAAGGCGGGCCGCAAGGTGGCGCGGCTGGTGCCGATCAACGCGCAGCCACGACCCAAACGGTTCGGCGGGCTCAAGGGGCGGATCAAAGTGCCGGACGACTTCAATGCGCCTCTCGACGCCGCCGTGATCGCCGCCTTCGAGGGTGGAGCGTGAGCAGGATTCTTCTCGACACCCACCTGCTGCTCTGGGCGGTCGCCGAGCCCCGGAAGCTCCCGGCCGCAGCCCGCAGACGGATCGAGGAGGCCGACGTCTTCGTCAGCGCGGCGTCCCTCTGGGAGGTGAGCATCAAGGCTGCGCTGGGAAAGCTCGCGGTGGATCCCGCCGAGTTGCTGGCGGAGATCGAACCCGCGGGATTCACGCTGCTGCCGATCACGGGCGAGCACGCCGCGGCCGTCGCCAAACTGCCGGCGGTGCATGCGGATCCGTTCGATCGGATGCTCGTGGCGCAGGCGAAGACGGAGCCGCTGCTGCTCGTGACCAACGATGCCGTGCTCGCCGGATACGGCGACTGCGTGGAACTGGTGGCGGCGAAGCCGCGACGCTGACGCCGAGGGTCACGTCGCCGGGCGGCGGGCCACGGGCGAGACTTCCTCGAGGCGGAACTCTTTGCGGCTCATCGCCTCGTAGTGGTGGCCGATGTCGATCTGCGCGCCCTCGGTGATCCGGGTGCCGTGCTCGTCGAGCCGGGCGTTCATCGTGGCCTTCTTGCCGCTGCGACAGATCGTCTTGATCTCGACGAGGTTGTCGGCCCATGCCAGCAGATACTTGCTCCCCTCGAACGGCTCGCCCCGGAAGTCGGTGCGGATGCCGTAGCAGAGCACCGGCACCGAGAGCTGGTCGCAGACCCGCGTCAGCTGCAGCACCTGCAGCGGCGTGAGGAACTGCGACTCGTCGATGAGCACGCAGTGAACCGGGCCATCGGCGCGGGCTTCGGCGACGGCGGCGTAGAAGTCGTAGGCGTCGTCGAAGGCGATCGCGTCCTTCGTGAGGCCGATGCGGGAATGGATGCAGTGGGCACCGCTGCGGTCGTCGATGACGGGCGTGTAGAGCAGGGTCCGCATGCCCCGCTCCTCGTAGTTGTGGGCCGACTGGAGCAGCGTCGTGCTCTTGCCCGCGTTCATCGCCGAGTAATAGAAGTAGAGCTGTGCCATGGCCGTGGCGGATGATTCTCAGCGGTCGTGCCGCCGGCGCACAGCCCCGCCCCGTTCTCGCCGGGCAGCACCGCGGCGCGGCAGCGCGATGCCGTGGGCGACGAACTGTCGCTCCACCTGCTCCACCCAGCCGCGATTGGCGGCCGGGCTCGCGGGGCTGGGGTGGAGGATGCTCATCACCGGCGGTCCCTTGGCGCCGAGCGCCTCGCGGGCCCGCGTCGCGGCGAAGGCCCCCACGCCGATCACGCGTGTGGGCCGGCACCAGGCCACGAGCCGCCGCAGCGCCTCGTCGCAGACCGCGAACAGCGGCTCCCGCTCCGCAGCCGGAAGCTTGTCGGGCGTGCGATTCTTCCCCGACGCCTCCATGAACACGAGCGGGCAGTAGTTCGCCACGAGAAACCGGTCGCTGAAGGCGTCGGCCGACCCGAAGCGATCCTGCACCCAGCCCCACACCCGGCGACCGCTCACCTCGCTCCGCGCGCAGGCGAAGCCCTCGATCGGCCGCTTGGGATGGACCTGCTTGGGCTGCTCCACCCGCGCCTCGATGCCGAGAAACTCGCGGACGAGCGCCACCTCGCCGAAGGGCACGCCGGTCTGCGCCATGCCCCAGGGCCCGGGGTTCATGCCGAGCAACAGCGCGTCGACCCCCTGCCGCGCGTAGCGGGCGAGATAGGCCTCGTGGCTGCGTCGCGCGTAGACCAGCGGGTTGTAGGTGCACGCGGTGGGTGCGCGGAACACGAGGGCGGTGGTCTCGCGGGCGAGCCAGCGGGCGATGGCGATGGGCTTCATGGCGGAGTCATGGCGGCCGGTGTGGTCGTTCCCTGGCGCATCCCTACGCTAGCCGCCCGGGTGGCGGGCGGGCGAGCGGGCTGCGGCGATCGCCGCGGGGCCGCGTGCGGCGGTCGCGGGTCTGCCGCGTGGCTGCGGCCGAACCGGGGCGGTACGATACAGGGCTGGCGGCAGGCCGCAGGCCGTCTGGAGTTCCTGGCATGACCGCGCCGCAGCCATCGCCCGTGCCGACCCCCGCGACGTCCCGCGACGGCTGGATCGCGCTGCCGCCCGAGCTCGTCCGGCGGCTGACCGCCTTTCGGGGCCGCGTCCGCCGGATCAAGTTCTTCGAGGCGGCCTGCGCGGCACTCGCGGGCGTGGCCCTAGGGTTTCTCGCGGTCTTTCTCTGCGACCGGCTCGGGGAGACGCCGGCGGTGGTCCGGTTTGCGATCCTCGCGGCCGCCCTCGCGGCCTGCCTCGCGGTGCCGCTGGCGATCCGCCGCTGGGGATGGGGGCTCGCGTCGCTCGAGCAGGTGTCGCGGCTGATCGAGCGACGGTTTCCCACGATCGGCGACGAGCTCCTCGGCATCATCGACATCGTCCGCACCGGCGCCGCGGGCCAATCGCGGTCGCGGGCGCTCTGCGAGGCGGCGGTCGTTCAGGTGGCCGAGCGATCCGCACGCGTGGAGTTTCGCGAGGCCACGCCGCCGTCGTGGCCGCGGCGGTTCGCCGCCGCCGCCGCCCTGCCCGCGGCCGCCGCAGCGGCCCTCGCCGCAGTCGCCCCCGCGGCCGCCGTGAACGCCTGGCAGCGGCTGGCCCTGCCCTTCGCGGCGATCGACCGCTTCACGTTCGCGCGGGTCGAGCCGCTTCAGCCGCGGGTGGTGGTGCCGCACGGCGAGCCCGCCACGGTGACGGTGTTGCTCCGCGACGACAGCCGGTGGAGCCCCGCCGCCGCCGCGCTGAAAGTCGGCCGGCAGCCTCCGCTCGCCGCCCGCCGCGACGGCGATCGCTACTCGTTCGCGCTGCCGCCGCAGGTGGCCGACGGCCCGCTGGCGCTCGCCGTGGGCGACGCGCGGCAGCGGGTGACGCTCGCGGCGGTGCACCGGCCGGAACTCGCCGGCCTCGAGGCCGAGGTGACGCTCCCCGACTACCTGCAGCGGCCCGGACCTCGGCGGCAGGACATCCGCGGCGGGATCCTCGCGCCGGTGAAGGGGAGCCGCGTGTCGATCGTGGCCACCGCCAATCGCGATCTTGCGTCCGCCACCGTGGACGGCGTGGATCTTCGCCCCGACGGCGCCACCGTCCGCACGCCGCCGACCCTCGTCGAGGGCGATGCGAAGCTCAGGCTCTCGTGGTGCGATGCCGACGGTCTCGAGGCGGCCGAGCCGCTCGAACTCACGATCGCGGCCCGGAGCGATGAGCCGCCCACCGTGGTGATGCTCGACGTGCCCCAGACCCGGGGGATCCTGCTCGAGACCGACACGCTGAAGTTCAAGGTGGCCGCCCGCGACGACTTCGGCATCCGCCGCGTGGGCCTCGAGTGGGAGGGGCTCGACGACCCGTATGCCTCGGGCGGCGCCACCACCGACGCCGCGGCGCGGGAGCGCGGCGAGCGGATCCTGCAGGCGGGCGGCGGCGAGGTGGAGTCGTTCGACGCGGTGGCGACGTTCTGCCCGGATGCGCTCGGCATCCGTCCGCAGCCGATCGCGATCCGAGCCTTTGCCGAAGATTTCCTGCCGGGCCGCGGCCGCGCCGTGTCGTCGCCGCTGGTGCTCTACATCCTCGATCGCGGCGAGCACGCGCTCGTGCTCAACACACGGCTCCAGCAGTTTCGCCAGCAGGCCAGCGAGGTCCGCGACCGCGAGATGGGCCTGCTCGCCACGAACAAGGAGCTGCGGCGGATGCCCGCGGAGCAGCTGCTCGCGCCGGAGGCTCGGGCGAAGCTCGAGGCGCAGGCGGCGGCCGAGGAGGCCAACGCCCGCCGGCTCGACCGGCTCGTTGACGCAGGGGCCGAGCTCGTCCGCGAAGCCCTCAAGAATCCCGAGTTCGAGGCGAACACGCTCGAGGAGCTCGCCGAAGACATCCAGACACTCGCCGACATCGCCGAGAGCCGGATGCCCGGCGTGGCCGACCTCCTGGCGCAGGCGGCGAGCGCCCGGCTGGCCTCGGGGAAGCCCCAGCCTGGTCAGCCGGGAGCGGGCAAGCCCACACCCGGTTCGCCCCGCGACCCCGGAGCGCAGGAGCCGCGGGAGTCGGCGGGTGGTGAGCAGCCGCCGGCGGGAAGCGAGCAGCCGAAGCCGGGAGAGATGGCCGGCGCGGAGCAGCCTGCCGGCGAGTCGCCGCGGGTCGGCGAGCAGCGAGAGCAGCCAGCCGGTGGCACGCCCGAAGGAGCCGGGGATCAGCCGCCGCAGCCGCCGATCCCGCAGGTGGTCGATACCGAGTCGTCGCAGCAGCCCAAGGGGGAGCAGCAGTCCGGGGGGCAGCAGCCGGCCGGCCCGGGCCGATTCGGCCTGCCGACCACACAGGCCGGCGTGGCGCCCCCGCAGGAGCCCCGTGAGCAGGACGAGCCACCGGCCGACGAGGCGCTCGACGAAGCGATCGCCAAGCAGGAGGAGCTGCTCGCCGAGTTCGCAAAGGTGGCCGACGAGCTCGCGGCGGTGATGGCGCGGCTCGAGGGCAGCACGTTCGTGAAGCGGCTCAAGCTCGCCTCCCGCGAGCAGATGGGGATCGGCAACCGGATCGCCGGCCTTGCCGCCGAGGCCTTCGGCAAGCCCGACAAGCGTCCGGAACCGGTGAAGAAGGCGCTCGGCGACGTCCGCGAGCAGTCGCTGCGCGAGACCGACAAGATGTCGGCGCTCATGGACGACCTGCAGGCCTACTTCGAGCGGCGGCAGCTGCCGGCGTTCCGCACCGTCCTCGAGGAGATGAAGGAGCTCGACACGCTCGGCAGCCTCCGGCAGCTCTCGGACGACGTGATCAAGGAGGCGGGCATGTCGATCGCGCAGGCGGAGTTCTGGTCCGACACCTTCGACCGGCTGGCCGACGACCTCGTGCCGCCGCCTTGCGAGGGGGGCGGTCAGGGGAGCGGGCCGCCGCGGGAGAGCCTGCCCCCCGAGGTGGTGCTCGAGGCGATGAAGATCCTCGACGACGAGGTGAACCTCCGCGAGGAAACCCGCGTGGCCCAGCAGGCGAGGCCCGCGGTCGAGGCCGCGGCCTTCGCCGCGCAGGCCGACGCGCTCGCCGACCGTCAGGATGCGCTCGCCGACCGGGTCGTCGATCTCGTCGATCGGCTCCTCGAGGAGCCCGAGGGGGAGACGCAGTTCGCCCCCGAGATCCAGCTCTTCGAGAAGGTCGAGGAGGTGATGGCGGAGGCGACTGACATCCTCGGCACGCCCGAGACCGGCCCCACGGCGATCGGTGCCGAGACGGAGGTGATCGAGCTGCTGCTCGCAGCCCAGGCGGCGGGCAACGGTGGCGGTGGCGGCGGGGGAGGAGGTGGTGGCGGCGGCCTGACGCCCGGGGGCGGCGGCACCGGGACGGCCACGAGCGCCGCGCTCGCGCTCGTCGGCCGCGGCAACCGCAACGGCCGCGGCGAGGGGGGCGAGAAGGACCAGGCCACCGGCACGAGCGGCCGCGTGCTGCCGGAGGAGTTTCGCGCCGGCCTCGATGCCTACTTCAACAAGTTCGAGAAGGAGCGTCGCTGATGGCGCCGCGCACGAGCCCCGCCCTCGCGCTGGTCGCGGCGGCGGCGATCACCGCCGCCGCGCAGGGTCCGGTGGTCCGTTACGGCGATCCCGTGCCGCGGGACGTCCGCGAGATGTACGACGCCGGCCTGCGGTATCTGATCAAGACGCAGGACGAGAGCGGGGCCTGGAAGGACGGTCAGGCCGGCCCCGGCGTCACCGGGATGGCGGTGATGGCGCTGTTGGCGTCGGGCGAGGATCCCAACCATGGCCCTTACCGCGTGCCGATCCGCAAGGCCCTGCGGAGCATGATCGCGTCGCAGAACGCCGAGACGGGCTTTCTCGGCTCGGGCCACGGGCACGACAGCATGTACCAGCACGGCTTCGGGATGCTCGCGCTCTCCGAGGCCTACGGCACCGTCGACGACCGCACGCTCTGGACCGAGGCGAGCGCCGGCGGCCAGAAGGGGCGGCCCATCGGCCAGGCGCTCGAACTGGCGGTGCGGTGTGCCGTGACGAGCGGCCAGAACAACCCGCACGGGGCCTGGCGGTATTCGCCCGACGCCAAGGACGCCGACACCTCGGTGAGCGGCGCGGTGCTGATGGGCCTGCTCGGGGCGCGGAACGCCGGGATCGAGGTGCCCGACGAGACGATCGACAAGGCGATCAAGTACTACGCCTCGATGACGGGTCCGAACGGGCAGCTCGGATATTCCGGCGGTCCGGGCGGCGGGAGCGACGCGGTGACGAGCATCGGCGTGCTCGTGGTCGCGATCGCCCGCCACAAGTCCCTGCCCCAGTACGCGAAAGCCGCTTCGTATTTAAAGGGGCGGTCGCTCGGTGGCGACTCGGGCGGGGAAGGCTATCCCACCTACACCCGCTACTACCGCGCCCAGGCCCTCTTCCAGGCCGACGTTGCCGCGTGGGAGAAGTGGAATGCCGGGCTCGTCAAGGAGATGAAGGCGATGCAGGCCAAGGACGGCAGCTTCTCCGGGTTCGCCGGCCGCGGCGGCGGCTTCGGGGGCACGGTCGACACGTCGCTGGCGCTCCTCTCGCTCGCGGTCAACTACAAGTTCCTCCCGGTCTACGAACGATGACGCACATGACACGCCAGCTGCGAGCGGCCTTCGTGGCCTTGGCCTGCCTCACGGTCGCGACGGGCATGCCGGCCAGCGGCGACGAGGAGGTCGTCGAGGTCGACGGGGGCTTCGTGGTCGAGGGGCGCGCCGTGATCGTCGAAGGCGGGCTCCTAAACGTGCCGGCCGACATGCTCGAACTGGACGCGGCGGACGTCGACGTACAGGTTGGCGAGGCGGTGATGCCGCAGGCGGCGGCTCCCGCGCCCGCGGGAGGGTTTCTGGGGCTCGGCCTCCGGGCGATGTTCAACGCCATCGCGCCGGTGCCGCAGCCGCCGCAGCAGGCGCTTCCACTCGACGAAGCGGAAGACGGTGAGATGCCGAAGGACCCTCGCGCGGCGCAGCAGTGGCAGCAGCGGAAGCAGATCCGCCAGCAGGCCGTCCACATGGAGCAGCTCTTGCAGCCGCTCCTCCGCACGGAGCTCGAGATGATCCGGCAGGCCTGCCCCGACCTGCCGCGCGATGCCCGCCGCGAGGTGCTCGCGGCCGGGAAGGCGGCCGTCACCAAGACCGCCCTCGACATGGCCACGCGGCAGATGCTCGGCGGGCAGCCGCGGCGGGCATTCGACGCGTGGAGGTCGATCCAGGCACCGATCGCCCGGGCCCTCGAGCCCCATGCCAGCGAGGACGAGTTTGCCGCCTATGCGCGGGAGCAGCAGGCGCGGATGGAGCGTCGGGCCGCCGCCGCGCGGGTCGCGATTCTTGCCAAGCTCGATCGGCGGCTCGAGCTTTCGGCGACGCAGCGGCAGGCGATCGAGGACGACCTGGCCCGCCGCTGGGACGACGCCTGGCTCCGGGAGCTCGACGACAACGGGATGGTGATCAACAACGAGCGGCTGGCGCCCGACTATGCCAACGCCTGCATCGAGCCCCACCTCGACGAGCCGCAGAAGGAGGCCTGGCAGCGGTGGCGGCGGGCGGCGGGGGTCGGCGTCGTGGGCATGAACGTGGGCTGGAACCTCGACGGGCAGGGGCTGCACCAGGAGGACGACTGGTGGACGCGCTGAACGTGGGCCGCGGGCCGCGGCGGCTCGTCGCGGCCCGGCTGGTGCTGATCGGGCTCGCCGCCGCCGGCCGGGCAGCGGCCGAGGACGACCGCGTGGTGGAGGAGCCCACCGCCGCTCAGGCGCAGGCCGACCAGCAGCACCTCATCGACCTCGGTGCCAACTTCGACGCCAACCTCTTCGAGCAGCAGGGCAACGGCTGGGTGCTGCGTGGCGGCAACGGGATGCAGGTGCAGGGACGGGTGCGGATGATCGTCAACGGCCGCGTGGTGCTCGGCGGCGGCAACGCCGTCGGGGCCGACGATCGCCCGGCCGAGTCGCCCACCCACGCGCGGGCACGGGCGGTGGCCGAGCAGCGGCTGGAGCGGATCGACGCCGCCTGCGAACTCACCGACCGCCAGCGTCTCCAGCTGCGGCTGGCGGTCGAATCCGACATCCGCCGGTTCGCCGCCTCGATCGACGCCATGCGGGCGAAGTACGCGGGCGTGCAGGTGAACCTCAACGACCAGGAGGGGCAGAAGAAGTGGCACCAGTTCCAGCAGGACGTGGGCCAGTGTCGGCGGCTGCTCCACGGGCTGTTCGAGGGGGAATCGCTCTTCGCCCGCTCGCTGCCCACCACGCTCGACGCGGTCCAACTGGCCGACATCGAGACCGAGACGCGGGAGCGGCGTGCGTTTCGCTGGCGGGCGATGGTGTCGGCCACGCTCGTCCGGCTCGACGACATGCTCGGCCTCACGCAGGCGCAGCACGACGTGGTCGAGCGGGCCCTCCTCGCCCGTCAGCCCGCCCTGCGGGTCGACCCGCTCGCTCCCGAACAGGACAACACCCACCTCCAGCAGAACCTGGTCTACCTCGTGCTCTCCGGGAGCGACCCCGAGCCGCTGCGGGCGGCCGTCAGCGAGCGGCAGTGGCGATCGCTGGCGCTGCTGATGAACCAGGGAAAGTCGATGCGGTCGTGGATCGAACAGCAGGGCATCCTCGACGGTCCGCCTCCCGATGCGTCCGCGCCGCCGCGGCGGGGGGGCGGTCGCGTGCCCAAACCGCCGGTCGCGCCGGAGTGAACCATGGGCGGCTGGTGGGCGACGGTCATGGGCCTTCTTGCCGTGGGCCAGATCGGCGGCGCGGAGCCCGTCGCGGTGTCGCTCCCGCTCGGCGGCGAGGTGATCGGGATCGTGGCCGAGGACCCGGAGAACCCAGCGGCGGCAGCGACCGGGCACACGCGGGTGCGGGTGCCGGTGTTCGCGGAGCCGCTCGAAGTGACGGTGGGTGAGGATCAGGTCGCCGCGTCGGTCGGGCTGCCGGGCCGTGTGGGCCTGCTGACGGCCGACGGGGCGCGGATCGTCGGCTGCCTGGCCGACTGCGGCGATGGCCGGATCGGGTGGCAGCCGCTCGGCTGCCTGCGGGCGATTCCCTTCGCCCCCGCAGCCGCTGCGCGGATCGACTATCGCGGGCTCGATGCCGTCGGCGGGCCGGGCGTGGTGCTGGCCCGCCGCGGCGCAGCCGAGGGCTGGCGGGTGGTCGACGTGACGGCCGGCGGCCCGGCGGCCCGCGACGGCAGCCTCCGCGTTGGCGATCGCGTGGAGACGTGCGCGGATGGGGCGTGGGGGCGGCCGGTCACGCTGCGGAACGTGCGGACCGAGTCGCTCAAGCTTCTGCTGATCGGCCCCGTCGGTTCGGTGGTGAGGCTGGGCGTGAGCCGCGACGACGGCGACCGCGAGATCACGCTCGTCCGCGATCCGTCGGGGCTCGACGATCTCGCGGGCGCGGCCCCCAGGGACGTGCTCGACCGCGCGGCGGCCGTGCGGCAGTCGCTCGCCGGCGAGATCGCCGGGGGGCCGGCCACGGTGCACCTTCGCTCCGGCGAGTCGTTTGCATGCAGCGTGATCCGAGGCGATGGGGAGGCGTTGTGCCTGCGGTTCGGTGCGGACCGCGAGGTGGAGATCCCGGCCGAGAGCCTGCGGGCGATCGAGCTTTCCGCGGCGGGCGTGCGGCCGATTCTGAAGCAGAAGCTGGCCCGGCTGCTGACCGTGCCCCGCGTGCAGCAGGCCTCACCGCCGACCCACGTCGTGCGGCTCGCCTGGGGCGATTACCTCCGCGGTCGGCTCGTGGGCATCGATCCCACGACGGTGCGGTTCGACGTGCTCGGAGAGGTGAAGGCACTGCCGCGGCGCGACGTCACCCGCATCATCCGGCTCGCAGCGGCCGATGCCACGGTGCCCAGCCTGGCCGACGACCTGGCCGCTCGTGGCGGCCTGCCGCTGGTGATCGTGGGGGGCGACGGGAGGCGGCTTGCGGTGGCTGCGACGGGCCTCGCCGACGGAGCGATCGTCGGCACGAGCCCGACATTCGGGCCGACGAGCGTGTCGCTCGCCACCGCCGCGACGGTGCTGGTGGGCGAGGCGATCGACGAGGCGTCGGCCGCGGAACTCCCGTATGCCCAGTGGGTGCTCGCGCCCGCGGGCGGAGCGGATCGAAACGCCGCGGCCCGCCCGTGACCGCAGCCGTCAGGCCCCGGGCGTGGGGAGGAGTTCGGGGGCCGGGGTCTCGGGCCTGGAGCCGGCTGCGGCGGGCAGCGTGGCGGGCACGGGCTCGGGCCTTGTCGCCGGATCGCGGGCCGGCAGCTGCACGGCCGCGGCGTCGGCCCCGATCTCGGCGAAGTTCTGCGAGATCGCCCCGCGGCTGAAGACGCCCGGCCGCGAATGGCGGTAGTCGAGATACAGGCTCGCGTCACGCTGGCGGGCCCGGCGGTGGGCGTCAAAGTAGGCCTTGCCGGGCCACGGTCCCTCGGCGAGGAACACGCCGTTGTATTCCAGCAGCGAACCCTTGCGGTAATGGAGCTGCGAGATCGAGCGGTTGTAGTCGACGAGCGACCGGTAGTACGAGCTCTCGGCCTCGGCCCGCCGCCGCTGGGCATCGAGCAGCTGGTCGAAGGTCACGGTGTTGGCCTCGTAGGCGGCCTGCACCGCCTCCACCTGCCGCTCCGCGGCCACGCGGCGGTTGAAGTTGGTCTGGGCGAGCGCGAAGTTCGTGTCGACGTTGCGCACCGCTTCGACGAGGGCGTGCGAGGCCTCGAGCTCCTCGTCCTGGAGGCGGGCCCGCTCACGGGCGAGCTGGAGCTGGTGGTGGCGGACCGTGGCGAGTTCGCGGCGGAAGCCGAGCGGCATCAGGAACTGGGCACCGGCCTGCCACTCCTGGAACTGGCCGGAGAACAGCGTCGAGTAGGCGTCGGTGCCCCGCAGCGGATCGGGATTGGCCGGATTCGCGGTGTTGTTCGCGAGGTACGGATTGTAGTTCTGGTTGATGAGATCCTGGCCCATCCCGAGAAACCGCCAGCGGCCGACCATGTCGAGCCGGGGCAGGATGAGGTTCTTGGCGGCGACGAGCTCGAGTTCCCGCTGCTTGATCACCCACTTCTGCTTGCGGAGCTCGGCCGATCGCGAGAGGGCCTCGACGAGCGACTGCTGCCAGTCGAACGTGATCCGGGCGGTCGTGGGCTCGTCGGAGGGGCGGATCAGCCGGCCGTCGCTCGCCGAGATGCCCATCATGTAGCGGAGGCGATTCTCGCAACGGTAGACGTCGGTGAGCGCCGACTCCACCTCGCCGCGGAAGAAGAAATACTGCTCGCGGGCCTGGGCTTCCTTGTCGGCCTCGCCGCCGCGGGACTGCTCCACGTAGAGGGCATGCACCTTCCGCCAGGCCTCCAGGGCGCTGTCGCGGCCGGCCTTGCGGGCCTCGAGGTTGCGGTACGCGAAGTAGAGCTCCCAGTACGACTGCTCGGTGTCGCTGACAAGGTTGCGGACGCCGGCCTCGAAGTCGGCAAGCGAGATGTCGGCGTTGATCCGCGCGAGGAGCACGCCGCGGAAGTTCGGCCGGCCGTAGAGGTTGTCGAAGAAGTCGGGGCCGGCGATGCGGTTGTAGGTGACGCCGGCTCCCTGGAGAAGCGGCTGGTTGAACGTGAAGTCGTAGTTGGTGTTCCAGTTCGAGGGCGTTTCACGCGACCGGACGTTGTTGTTCTCGTAGGACGTCTCGTTCGCGAATCCCCACGTGGCACCGGTCGCCGTGCGCTTCTGGATGCCGCTGGTCCAGCTGCCGCTGTCACCCATGAGGTGCTGCGGAAACAGGCTGCCGACGAAGGGCTGGAAGTTCTGCGGACGGTTGATGCGGTTCCACGTCAGCGAGCTCGACACCTGGGCGTCGAACAGCGCCAGGGCGCTCTCGACGCCGCGGAAGGGGTCGGTCTCGACGATCGACGGATCGTAGACCGTGGGTGTCTGGGGCGGACTGGTCAGCAGCGAGACGGGCGGCTCGCCGGTCTGGGGCCGCGGGCCCCCGAAGCTCGCGAACCGGCCGCCGAGGTTGCGAAGGACCTTGCCGTTCTCGAGCGACGTGCGAACCGCCTCCTCGAGCGACACCTCCCAGATGTTGTCGAACGAGGGATTGGAGAGGGTCATCGGCTCCGTGGTGCCGGCGGCCTCGTCGAGCGGCGGCTGGTCGCTGTCGGGGTACTCGAGCTTCTGGATCGCCCCGACGTAGTGCGAGAGGTCGCCGTCCTCGAAGAAGTAGAACGGCTGCCGCGGCGCGCATCCGCTGGCGACGAGCGTCAGGCTCGTGAAGGCCACCCAGAGCTGCTTGGCGAGTGTGTGCACGGTGGGGGGCCGGCGGACCGGCGACCTCGGCGAAGGACACGGGCTCGAAATGCCGCCGCTGCGCCGAGGGGGCTGGGCCGCCCGTGAAGGCGGCTTCGTCCCGGCACGTCGCCCCCCGACTCCGTGCCCGCACCGCGTACGCCAAGGCGCAGCGGCAGCACCTCTCCTATCGGCGGCCCTGCCCTCAAACTTGGAGCAATCGTCAAACTCGACGCTCCTTCTGCCGGGCTGGGTAGGAAGGGCAACATGCGTCGTCAGGGAGCGGGCCAGCCCGGTGTGACCACGGTTCGGGGAGCCTCTCCATCCAGCCAGAAGAACCGTGCCGCCGCTCCCGGAATCCGGGCCACGAGCGCCGGCCCGTTTCCAGGACCGAGCACGTTCGCGGCGGTGGCCAGCGCGTCGGCGGTGGTGCAGTCGGCCGCGATCACCGTGACCGCCGCCGGCCCGTCGATGCCGATCCCGGACCGCGGATCGACGATGTGGCTGTAGCGTCGTCCGTCGATCTCGACGAACTGCCTGGCATCGCCCGAGGTGGTCACGGCTGCGTGGGCGAGCAGCAGCGTCTCCCCGTCATCGGCTCCGGGAACGGCGTCCACGCGAACCCGCCAGCCGGCGGAGCCCGGCGGTGGCCCGGACACGCCCACGTCGCCCGACGCGTCGACCATCGCCGCCGCGATGCCCCGATCGGCCAGCACCTCGAGCACGCGGTCGACCGCATATCCCATGCCGATCCCCCCGGCATCCAGCCTCATGCCCGATCGCGACAGCGCCGCCGTGCGCCGCTCGGCATCGAGCGTGACGTGCTGCCAGCCCACGGCATCCCGGGCGGCGGCCAGTCGATCCGGACGCGGCAGGTGTCCCGACCGCCGCGATCGCCTCCAGAGGCTGGTCAGCGGACCGACAGTCATGTCGAACGCGCCGCCGCTGAGCCGCTGCATCGCATCGCCCTCGACGAGCACGCTCCAGAGATCGTCGCTGACCGGGACGGGCTGCGGTGTCGGTGCCGCGGCGGACAGCCGGGAGAGTTCGCTCGTCGGGTCGTAGTCCGACAGCACCCGCTCGATGCGTTCGGCCTCCGCGAATGCGGTTGCGATCGCCTCCCGCCCCGCGGCCTGGTCGGCCGCGAACACGGTGATCGACCAGGCGACCCCCATCAGGGGCCGCGTCTCCGTGATCCGCACGGCCTCGGGGGCGGTCGTGGGCCCGGCGTCGGGCGCTCCGCCATGGCAACCGCCGGCGAGCACGGCTGCCGCCGCCATGAGCCTGCGATACAATCCGCCCATCATGAGCGCTGCCCCGTTGAGTCCAGCCGTCGCGATCACCTTCGACTGCACGCCGCTCCGCAGCGTGCCCCGGCTCGACATCCCCATCGATGCCTCGCCGGTGTACCGGGCGCGGGCTGAGCGGATGCAACGGGCCGTGGCCGCCCACGGCACCCGAAATGCCTACTACCTTACCGACGGCGGCTGCACATTCCGATTCACAAACGATCCCGGCCTGGGATGGGTGCGGTTCCGCTTCGAGGGTACGGTGTTGACCGACGACCCCGATGCCAGAACCATCGGCAGCGATCTCGACATCGCACTCGATCAGGAGACCTGCGACTGGCTCACTCAGCCGGCCGTCGAATGGCTTCGCCTGGCCGTGAAGCACGCCGTGGAGACCGAGTTCGACCGCTACATCGCCGCCGGGGACCTGTCGCGGGCCCTGGAGCGGCTCTCCCGCGAGCAGGCGGCCAGCGACGCCGCCGGCGGCTATCTCGGCATGAATCTCTGAGGACACGGGTGCCGTGCGGGGCATCACGAAGCCGTAATCGCGTAAGCGATGCGGGCTGCGGCCAACTCGCCGCAGGGCTCGTTTGCTGGAGCATGCCTCCGCGCCAGGGCCTTCGGCGGCTTGGGTGTCGGCCGGCTGGATGCCGGCCGCCGCCCGTCCGGGGCAACCTGGGCTTGCCCCGCGACGGGCCAAGCAGCCGGGGCCATGGATGGCCCGGCTGCGCTGAAATCAGATCGCCGCCGCGGCGGTCTCGCCCGTGCGAATCCGCACGACCTCGGCGAGATTCGTCACGAAGATCTTGCCGTCGCCCACCTGGCCGGTGCGGGCCGTCGTCATGATCTTGCTGATCACGGCCTGTGCCTCGTCGTCGCCCACCACCACCTCGATCTTCACCTTGGGCAGGAAGTCGACGGAGTACTCCGCGCCCCGGTAGGTCTCGGTGTGACCCTTCTGACGGCCGAAGCCGCGCACCTCGGTCACGGTCATGCCCTTGACGCCAAGCGCGTTGAGGGCGTCCTTCACTTCCTCGAGCTTGAAGTGGCGGATGACGGCTTCAATCTTTTTCATGATGCGTTCCTCGACGTGATCGGCCCCGCACAGCGGCGCCGGTGATGAATCGAACCGAGCCGATCGCGCCGATCGACCCCCGCCAAAAAGAATCCAGTGCAGACGGCGTGCCAAAGACAGGCATGGTCCCAAAGCCTGTTTTTATGGGCGTCCGCGGGGCGGGGCTGTCGCGCGGGCGTGAATCCGGCGGCGGTGCGTCGCAGCCGCGCGACAGCGTGGTGGATCGCTGCCGCCCGCCCGGCGCTGGTCAGGCGTCGTCCGTGCCGAGGCCCGGACGGTCGGCGAGGCACGAAGTGTGCATCGAGCCGTCGGTCACCCGGAAGATGCCGGGGAGCCGGTCCTCCCAGGGCCGATTGGCCGCCGGCACGTACTGCCGCGCATTGGCCTCGATGCCGGCCACGCCCGGCACCCATGCCGCGATGCCGGCCGAATGCACGAGCGCCGCGCCCGGGCAGGTCAGGTCCTGCACGCAGATGAACATGCCGTGGTGCCGCGCCGCGGCCGCCATCAGCAGCGAGTGCGACTGTCCCTTGCAGGCCTTGAGGGCCACGCCCGTATAGCCGAGGTCCCGGGCGAGCAGCAGGGTTTCGAGATCGGTGAGCGACTCGTCGATCACCACCGGCCGCAGCGTCGCGGCGGCGTGCATGTCGTTGCGGGGCGGCGCGGAGAGGTCGCGGGCCGTGGGCTGTTCGACGTAGAGGATGCTCTCGAGGCACGCGGGCGATCCCTCGGCCACCCGCCGCAGATACTCGAGCACGTAGTCCACGTCGGGGCAGCGCTCGTTGAAGTCGACGCAGTATCGCCACGCCGCCGCGGGCTTCGTCTCGCGGGCGATGCGGTTCACGGCGAGCGTGCGGTCGACGTCCCAGTCGAGCGATTCGCCCTGGAGCTTGATCTTGATGTTCCCAAGGCCGTTGAAGCGGATCCACTCGGCGAGCGTGCGGGGCAGGCCGTCGTCGGGCAGGCGGGCGGCGTCGGCCTCGGCGGCCGTGAGCGGATCGCTGCCGCCGACGGAATGGAACAGGGGAACCGCGTCGGCGGGGCGTTCGCGGACCACGTCCTGGAGGCTGACGCCGGCGAACTCCGGGCCGAGGTATCGGGACAGGTCGTGGCCCACGAGCGCCGGCGCGAGGGTGCGGAAACTGCTCCGGCCGAGGGCCCTGCCGCACGCGTCGTGCAGCGCGGCATCGAAGGGGCTGGCCACCACGAGCGTGGCGAGTTTGGGGATCCCCACCCCGAGGCCGCGCCGGGCCGACTCGTCGCGGGCGGCCGCGAGGAACTCCGGCTCGAGCAGGTGCCAGAGTTCCAGCGGGTGAGCTGCCACGGGGCAGGCCGACACGACGCGGGCAATCGGCTCGACGAGCGCCTTCATCGCGTCGAGCGTGGTCTCATATGGCAGCGTCCGTGACGGAAACGCCCACACGTTGCCCAGCGGCATCGAGCCGCGACCGGTCACCGTGCGGCCGTCGGCCGTCTCCGCGTCGATCTCGACGTCAAGCAGCGTGACGCGATCGACGGGCACGCCGCCGAACTTGTAGGGCGTGCGGTAGCGGTGGTCGTGGAACGCCGTGCGGACGTCCTTCACCCGCAGGCTCGCGGCGGACGCCACCGCGGCCGCCCGGCTCCGCGTGCGGCCGACCACGCAGGTGGCCGCCGCGGCGGCGAGGCCCCGGCAGACCGTCCGCCTCGTCGGATGCATCATGGGTCGCACGCCCCGTTCCTCGGCCCGTAGACTACCTCAGCACGGTGGCGGCGTCTGGTCTGCCGCCCTGGGTGCGTGGCGGGGGACTCGTGGCGGGGAATGGCGCATGACGATGGCACGATGGGCCCGCTGGCTGCTGCTCGGCGGGGTGGTCTCGATGACGCGTTCGACTGCCGCGGAGCCTCCGCCGCCAAACTACGATGAGGGGGCGGTCCGTTCCTACGTGCTCCCCGACGTGCTCGCCGGGCCCGACGGCCGTCCGGCGACGACGGCCGACTCCTGGCGGTCGACCTCCAGGCCCCACCAGTTCGCGCTCCTCGAGCAGCATGTCTACGGCCGCCGGCTCCCTGCCGTGCCGGTGAGCGTTGTCGGCGATGTGGATCGCGCCGCCGCCACGCTGGCCGACGGCACGAAGGCCGTGCGACTGCAGGCCCGCCTGCGGCTCGGCGACGCGGCCAACGCCCCGACGACCGACGTGCTCGTGTATCTGCCGGAGGCTGCGGATCCGGTGCCGGTGTTCCTGCATCTCAACTTCAAGGGCAATCAGGCGGAGCATCCCGACCCCGCCATCCGGCTGTGCACCGCCTGGCTCCCCGACGATGCGAAGAACGGGATCGTCGACCATCGGGCCACGGAGGCCTCGCGGGCCGCGCATTCCCGCCGCTGGCCGGTCGAGGCGCTGCTCGCCCGTGGCTACGGCGTGGCCACGGCCTGCTACGGCGACGTCTTTCCCGATCGCGCAGACGGCCGGGCATCGAGCGCCCTGGCCTCGCTTGGTCGTCCGTTGGAGGGCGACCTGCCCGACGACGAGCCGGGGGCGATCGCCACGTGGGCCTGGCAGCTGTCGCGGATCCTCGACTGGCTCGTCACGCTGCCCGAGGTCGACGCGGCGAAGGTGATCGTGGTGGGCCACTCCCGCAACGGCAAGGCGGCCGTGTGGGCGGGCGCGTGCGACGAGCGGTTCGCGATGGTCGTGTCGAACGAGTCGGGGTGCGGCGGGGCGGCGCTCGAGCGGCGGAACTACGGCGAGACGATCGAGGCGATCACGAGGCGGTTCCCGCACTGGTTCTGCCCGGCGTTTCGCAGCTATGCCGACCGCGAGACGGATCTGCCGGTCGACGCCCACGTGACGCTCGCGATGGCCGCGCCCCGGCCGCTCTACGTGGCCAGCGCCATCGACGACCGGTGGGCGGACCCGCGGGGAGAGTTTCTGGCCGCCGCCGCCGCCGCGCCGGCCTGGCGGCTCTTCGGCTTCGAGGGCCTCGGCACCGCCGACTGGCCGCCCGTCGACACCCCCGTGGGCCGCGCGATCGGCTACCACGTCCGTTCGGGCAAGCACGACCTGCTCGAGGAGGACTGGCGGCGATTCGCCGACCATGCCGATCGCACGCTCCGGGGACTCGCCGCGGCGCAGCAGGACGCGGCCGCCGGGTTCCACCCTCGGCAGGACCACCTGCCGGTGCCTCCGCCGCCGGACGCGATCCTGCTGTTCGGTGATGGCAGCGAGCCGGACAGGCCGAAGTTCACCGCCATGAACGGCGGCCCGATCGACTGGAAGGTCGAGGACGGCGCCCTCGTCATGGGCCGCTCGAAGGGCCACGCCAACCACATCCTCTCGGTGCCGGTGTTCCGCGACGCCGACATCCACGCGGAGTTCATGACCTCGCCCGTTGCCAGGGGCAACAGCGGACTCTACATCCACTGTCACTACGAGATGCAGATCTTCGACTCCTTCGGCGTGGATCCCCCGACCGATCAGGACGAGGGCGCCCTCTACCGCTTCGGCAAGCCGCTGGTGAACGCCGCCCGGCCGCCCGGCGAGTGGCAGGTGTATGACATCCGCTTCATCGCCCCGCGGCGTGGGCCCGATGGCACGGTCATCACGCCGGGCAGGATCACCGCCTGGCTCAATGGCAGGCTCGTGCAGGACGGCATCGAGTTCACCGAGCCGAGGTCCCCCTTCATTCCCTACAGGCACGGCGTGACCGACCACCTCCGCCGGATCGAGAAGACACTGCGCAAGACCGGCGAGGGCCCGCTGTTCCTCCAGGATCACGGCAGCCCCGTGCGCTTCCGCAACGTGTGGTTCAGGCCGCTCGACTCCGGCGGCTCGTAAGCCGCGTGGATCGGGCGATCTCACCCGTTCGTGGTTTGTTTCGGGGCGGAGCCAGCATTACATTCTGCATGGCCCTCCCGGCGGCCGCCCGCACCCGAAGGAGCCTTCCGTGTCACCTGCAGCCTCACCGAACCGTCGCGACTTCCTCAAGGCCGCCGCCTCGACGGCCGCGGTGGCGATCCCCTACGTGATCACGTCGAGGCGCTCGGCGACGCCGTCACGCCGCCGGCGAGCGACCGGATCGTGATGGGGGGCATCGGCCTGGGCAACATGGGTTCGGGCGACCAGCGGGCGTTTCTTTCCCGCCCCGACGTGCAGTACGTCGCCGTCTGCGACGTGCGGCAGAAGTGGCGCGACGATGCCAAGGACCGGGTCGACGAGAAGTACGGCACGAAGGACTGCGCGGCTCTCGTCGACTTCCGCGAACTGCTCGCCCGCGACGACATCGACGCGGTCCACATCGCCACGCCCGACCACTGGCACGCGATCATGACGATCGCGGCCTGCCGGGCGGGCAAGGACATCTACCTGCAGAAGCCCGAGACGCTCACGCTCCGCGAGGGGCCGCTGATGATCCAGGCCGCCAGGCGATATGGCCGCGTGGTGAGCGGCGGCAGCCAGCGGGTGCTGGAGGACTACCGCGAGATCGTCGATCCCTGCTGGGCGGGCGAACTCGGCCGGATCACGTCGATCGACCTCGACCCCGGCCCCTCGTCGATGGCCTGCTACCTGCCGGCCCTGGCGACGCCCTCCGACATCGACTGGGAACTCTGGCTCGGCCCGGCTCCGTGGGAGCCCTACAACCCGGGACGCTGCGACGGCAACTTCGGCACGGGCGGCAACAGCTGGCGATCCTATATCGACTACTCCGGTGGCAGCCTCACCGACTGGGGCGCCCACAACTTCGGCGGCACGATCTTCGCCGCCGGGCTCCTCGACCTGCAGCCGACGAAGGCCGTCTGGCACCCTGCCGGAGCCGATGGCACCGCGGCTGCCTATGCCACGCTCGTCTATCCCAACGGCGTCGAGGTGCACTGCAACCGGCCCAAGGGGCTCCGGCCGGCCGACGCCGCCGCCACGGTGTCGCACAGTCGCGGGATCACGATCCGTGGCGATGGGGCCGGCGCGGGGTCGCGGGCCGTGCCCGTGTACCGCGGCACCGGCGGCATCTACGGCGACTTCATCGAGTGCGTGAAGACACGGCAGCGGCCGTTCCGCGACATCGAGGTCGCCGTGAACACGATGACCGCGCCGCACCTGCTCGGCCTCGTCCGCCGGCAGGAACGGTCGCTGGAGTGGGATCGCGGCACGCAGCGGTTCGTCAACGACGAGGAGGCCAACCGCCTGCTCGACCGCGCCCGCCGCGAGCCCTGGACGCTCTGACCTGGAGATTCCCCGATGGCCTTCGCCCGCGTTCCGCTCGACGATGCGTTCACGTCGCTCTTGGCGTTCGACTGGGGCGGCGATCCCGCGCCGCTCGAGACGATCGATGCCGCCGTGGTGGAGTGCCACGGCGACGCGGCGCTGACCGCCGACCTGGAACGTCGGCTCGTGGCCGTCGTGACCGGCTCGGCGTCCCGGGCGGCGAAGGAATACGCCTTCCGCAAGCTCGCGTTGATCGGCACGCCGACCTCGGTGCCGGGGCTCGCCCCGCTGCTCGCCGATCCCGACGAGTCGCACATGGCCCGGTTCGCCATCGAGAGGATCCCCGGCCCGGAGGCCGCCGCGGCCCTGCGGCAGGCGCTCGGCACGGCGCGGGGCGACATCGTGATCGGCATGATCTCGTCGCTGGCCAACCGCCACGACGAGGCGAGCGTCGAGCCGCTCTCGATCCTGGTCCGCGGGGAGTCGACGAGCGTGGCCATGGCGGCGGCATCGGCCCTCGGCCGGATCGCCACTCGCGATGCCGCGGCCGCGCTCGCCGCCGCCGCGGCCAAGCCCGGGCCCGTGGCGGCGGCCGTGATCGACGCCCGCCTCGCCTGCGCCGACGCGCTCGCGGCGGCCGGCGATCGGACGGCGGCAAGGTCGATCTACGAGGCGATCGCCGCGGAGGTCGGGGATGCCCCGCAGACCCGCCGCGATCGGGCCATTCGCATCGCGGCTCGAAGCGGCGTGCTCGCCTGCCTCGACGACACCGTCGGGCCCTGAGTTTCCGCCAGAGTCCCGCAGAGCGTCCCGCGCAGAGTCGAGCCCAGAGTCCAGCCCACAGTCGAGCCCACGCCATGCCGCTTTCGTCACGAACCGCGACCGTTTCCCGCCAAGCCTTTACGGTCGCGGGGGCCATGCTGCTGGCCTTCGCCACGCAGGCTGCGAGTGCCGCTGATCCGCCGTCGCCAGCCCCACGGCAGGCAGCCGACGAGGTGCTCGCCCTGGTGGTCGGAGACGACGCCGATCTCCGGGAGGTCGCGCTCGACCGGATTCGCCATGGGCTTCGCGGCGAGCGGTTCACGACCGAGGTCGCGGCGGTGCTTCCGCGGCTTGCGGCCGCCGAGCAGCGAGCCGTGCTCCTGGCCCTGGCGGACCGCGGCGACCGGGCCGCAGTGGCGGCCGCCAGGTCCGCCGCCACCGCCGCGACCGA
>JBJTRH010000404.1:0-2825 GCA_046076065.1 Planctomycetaceae bacterium
TGACAGGCGAAAGCGGCGACGGCGGTACGGCTGGCTGGGCCCGGGCCGTCGCGGAGTGCGCCGTGGTGACCGCGGTGTTCGCGGCCGCCGCGGCCTGGCCCGCGCCCGACGTCAACGAGGCCGTCTACCTGACGAAGGCACGGCACGCGGCCGACCCGGACTGGGGCCGCGGCGACTTCTTTCTCGAAACGCCCGACGCCCACGGCATCTTTTACCTCGTGGCCGGCCCGCTCGCCGCGTCGCTGCCGCTGCCGCAGGCGGCCTGGGTTGGGAGGGTCGCCGGCTGGGCGCTGCTCGCGATCGGCTTCCGCCAGGCGACGGTGCCCTTGATCTCCTGGGCCTCCGTTCGCGTGCTCGCCGCCCTGCTGTTCTCCTTCGCCCTTCGCAACACGACGGCCGCGGGCGAGTGGGTCATCGGCGGCTGCGAGGCGAAGGTGTTTGCCTGGGCTGCAGCGCTCGGGTGCATCGGAGCGGTCGGAGTGGCGCGGTTTCCGGAAGCCTGCTTGCGCGGCGGGATCGCCACCGCGTTTCATCCGATCGTGGGCGGCTGGACGCTGGTGGCGACGCTGGTCACGTGGCTCGTGGAGCTCCGTCGACCTGCCGCGATGTCCGACTCGTCCGCCGGCACCGCGTTGCACAAGGGCTGGAAGGCCGCGGCGTTGATGGCCGGCGGCGCGGCGGCCGCGGCTGCAGGCCTCGTCCCTGCCCTGGGGCTGACGGCGGGCGTGGATGCGGCCACCCGGGCCGCGGCCACGAAGATCTACGTGGTCGAGCGACTCTCGCACCACCTGCTGCCGCGGACCTTCGCCGACGGCATGATCGCGCGACACCTGCTCGCGGCCGCCGCCTGGTGGCTGCTGTCGCGGGTCGTCTCGCCAACGCCGTCGCGGCGCCGGGTGGCCGTGCTCACGTGGGCGTCGCTGGGGATCTCCGCCGCGGGGATCGCGATCTCGCTGCTGGAGCCGTGGGCGCCCACGATCACGTATTCCCTGCTGCGCTACTACTGGTTCCGACTGGCCGACGTGATGGTGCCCTTCGCCCTCGCCACCGCCTTCGCGGAGGCGCTCTCCTGCGATGCCGCCTGCGGCCGACTCACGTCCTGGCGGCCGGCCTGGCTGCGGGCGGCGGTGGTCGGCCTGCTCGCGGTGGATCTGGCGGTGCAGAGCCTCCACTGGCCGCTGCCCGGAAGGACGGCCGTCACGGCTCGGGCCGACTCGAAGGTGGCGGCGGTCGCCTGGGCCGATATTTGCGACTGGGTGCGGGATCACGCGCCCGCCGATGCCTGCTTCCTGACGCCCCGTGGGGCGGCGAGCTTCACGTGGCGGACCGGCCTGCGGGAGGTGGTGTCGTGGAAGAACAGCCCGCAGGACGCGGCGTCGCTGGTCGCGTGGCGGCAGCGGATCGTCGACTGCTTCTCACGGTCGGGATCGCTCGTCGAGATGGAGCGGTCGACCGCCTCGCTCGGCCCCGAGCGGCTGCGGGAGGTGGCCGAGCGGTACGGCGCCGACCATGCGATCGTGCCCCTCGACGCGCCGCTCGTCGATGCGATCCCGGGCGAGCGGCTGCATGCCAATGGCACGTACGCGGTCTATCGCCTGACGCCGCCGTAGAGTTGGGATCGACGCGGCTCGGGGCTGCCAGGAAGCCGCAATCGCGTAAGCGATGCGGGCATCCGCGGGCGCCGTCAGTCGAGTGGCACGCCGAGCTTGTCGGCCTGCAGGCGGATCACGTGCTCGAAGGCGGGGAAGGGATACTTCTTGCCGCGGCGCACGGCCCAGAGGTAGGTGGAATCGACGAGCTTCTCGGGCAGCCGGCCCTCCTGTACCCGCTCGGCCACCGTCTCCACGAAGGCCACGTCCCGCGGAGCCTTGACCCGAAGCCCGCTCTTGAGGCGGTCGGCCAGCGAGGCCACGTCGCCGCGGTCAACAGCGGGCGTGTCGGCTCCGACACGGCCACCGGGCGTCACGAGGACGAGGGCGGTGGCGAGGATCGCGGCATGGCGCAGCATGGGGTGCTCCCGAGGCGGAGACTCAGACGAACCGGGCCACGGCGTACGACTTCTTGCCGGACCGGAGCACCAGCGTGGACGGGCCCACGAGGTGACCGGCGGTGAGCCGGCACGCGGGATCGGTGATGCGGCGGTTGTTGACGTAGCCGCCCCCCTGCTCGATGGTCCGGCGGGCGGCACTCGTGCTCGCCGCGAGCCCCGTGGCCTTGAGGGCTTCCACGAGCGGCAGGCCGTCTCCGTCGAGCACGTTTCTGGGAAACTCGTGGCTCGGCACGTCGGCGAAGATCTCGGCGAGGGCCCCGTCGTCGAGGCTCGCGATCTCCGCCCCGAAGAAGATCGCGGTCGCCTGCCGCGCCGCCACGAGGCCCGCCTCGCCGTGGACGAGCCGGGTGAGGTCCTCGGCGAGCCGCTTCTGGGTGTCGCGGGCGTCCGGATTCTCCGCACGTTTTGCCTCGAGTTCGCGAATCTCGTCGAGCGGCACTTCGGTGAGCCGCAGCAGGCAGCGGCCCGCATCGTCGTCGTCGAGGTTGATCCAGTACTGGTAGAAGCGATACGGGCTGGTCCTGTGCGGGTCGAGCCAGACCGCGCCCGCCGCCGTCTTCCCCATCTTCGTGCCGTCCGACTTCGTCAGCAGCGGGCAGGTGATGCCATGCAGCTCACGGGACCGGAGCCGGCGGCCGAGTTCGATGCCGGCGGTGATGTTGCCCCACTGGTCGCTGCCCCCGATCTGCACGCGGCAGTCGAGGGCGTCGGAGAGGTGCACGAAGTCCCACGCCTGGAGCAGCATGTAGCTGAACTCGGTGTAGGAGATGCCGCC
>JBJTRH010000405.1:0-3056 GCA_046076065.1 Planctomycetaceae bacterium
GGCAAGGAGCGGGGGCATCGGCCCGGTCCTCTCGCTGTACGCCGGCCCTTAAGCAAGGGGTCGGCGATCGTGCCCGGCGGTGCTCGGTCACGCGCCCTCACCGCATCGCCCATCAGAGGGATATGGGGTGGCGTGATTCGCCGCAGGTCGGACCGGGATTGGTGGGGCGATTCGCTCCACCGCTGGCGTTCTGCTGGAGCGGATCGCCCCAGCCAACGGGCCGTGTTCGGGCAGCGAATGAGACTGGCGACAATGCAAGGAACCGGAAAAGGACGCTTCTCGCTAGGGGAAAAGGGCGTTTCATGGGCAGCGGGGCCGGGTGTCGCGCATGCAGGGGGTGTTTTTGCGTGTTCTATGGCGCGCAACTTGCATACAGAGAACCTGAGGGGTATCCGCTGGGTGGCAGCAAAAGGCTCCCGGGGTCCGAGGCGAAAGCGAGGCGAGCGACATGGGCAAGCTGGCGTGGAATGCAGGGGCCGCAGATCGTCGCCGGGTTCCGGCCGTGGGCCGTGCGGCGCTCGGTGTCGTCCTGGTCGCCCTGGTGGCGTCCAGCGCGGAGGCGGTCACTTACTACTGGGCTGGAGCGACCAACGCGAGCATGGGTACGGCGGGGAACTGGTCGACGTCTCCTTCGACCGTCACCGGCGGGGTCGTGCCTTCGGCCACCGACGACACCATCTTCAACATCGACGCCAACAATGCCTCGAGTCTCTCGGTGTCGCTCGGGGCCGCGAACCGCACGGCACAGTCGCAGACCTTCAAGTCCACGGGGGCGACCACGTTCATCCGCTCGAGCAGCGGCACGAGTTCCACCACCGCGAACCTCACGATCGGTACGGGCGGGATCACGGTGAACGCCGGAGCCGGCGCGGTCACGTACGGTGCGACCGACCAGCGACCTCTCGTGCGGATGGCGGGGAGTTTCGCGATCACCAACAACTCCTCGTCCGCCGTGAACTTCCTGGAGACCTTTGAGCCTGGGAGCAGCCTGACCGGCCTCGTCACGCTGACCATCCAGGGCAGCGGCACCGGCGGCGTCGTGTTCACCAATGCGATCAACAACAATAGCACGACGGGCACGCTCGCCCTGATCGTGAACACGGCGACCGACGCGGTGACGCAGCTGAAGTCAGCGAACACCTTCACCGGGGGCGTGACGCTGACGCAGGGTGTGCTTGGGATCGGCAGTTCTTCGGCGCTCGGCGCGAATGCCATCGCCGTCAATGGCGGCGCGGTGGCGAGCATGTCGTCGGCCCGCACGCTCACGAATGCCTTCACGATCGGTGGCAACTTCACGCTTGGCGGACAGGGGCAATCGATCACTCTCAACGGCGGTGTCGACTTCGGAGGAGCCACACGGACGATCACGCTCGGCAACTCTGCCACGATTGGCGGCGCGGTGTCGAATGGCGGATTGATCCTGAACGGCTCGTCCGGGGGCAATGCCCGACGGCTCACGCTCAGCGGCAGCAACACCTATGCCGCGGGAACGACGGTGTCGTCCGGAACCCTTCTGGCCGGCTCTGTGGCCGCCTTCGGCAGCGGGGGTGTGACGGTCGGGGCAGACGGCTCGCTCGACCTCAACTCGCTCGCCATCGCCAACGCGATCACGAACAACGGCGGCACGATCCTGAACGCCGGGAGCTATGCCGGCACGCAGACGCTCCTGGCATCGGCGACCTATTCGGCGTTGAGCGGGGCGAGCACACTCAATGTGGGCAGCAACGGCCGGGCGAAGCTCACGGGTTCAATCGCCGGCACGATCGCCACGCTCGCGGGTGGCACTGCGGAACTCGCCAGCGGCGGCTCGCTCACCCAGGCGAGCGTCGCCAATGCGGGGAGGATCATCTTCAGCGGAACGGCCGACGACACGCTCGCTGCTTCGTTCACTGGGGCGGGGGCTTTTTCCAAGGAGTCGGCATCGATCCTGGCCTTGACCGGATCGAGCTTCTTCGGTGCAGGCACACAGATCACTGCAGGCGGGCTGCTCGTGACGGGCTCCGTCGGCGGCGGGGCAGTGAGCGTGGCGGGCGGAGCGTCGATCGGCGGAGCCGGTCGGATCGGTGCGAACCTGAATCTGCAAAGCGGGGCGAACTTCAACTTCAACGCCTCGAGCACGCTCACCGTGGGTGGCACGACCACCTTCGGCGGCAGTTTCGGGATTGCCAACATTCTCGGTGTCGGGAGCAGTACGCCGGACGGCACCTACACGCTCATCAGCGGCAATATCGACTTCACGAACGTGACGAACGTCGGCCTGGGCAACGCCGTGAGCCTCGGCGGCGGCAAGTCGGCCTATCTCCAGCAGGGAAGCCTGCAGCTGGTCGTGGTGCCTGAGCCGGCCTCGCTGGCGATCCTGTGTTCGGCGGCCGCTGCGGTGGTGGTGTACAAGCGGCGGCGCGTCTGACTCTGCGGGGAATGAACACCATGGGTTCGCGTCGTGCTCGCCGACCGGCACCACGAATGGAACGGCTGGAATCACGGCGTTGCCTGGCCGTGCGAATCGTGGCCGAGAATCCGGTCGCCGGTGAGGTGGCCGTCACGGGCTCATACCTGCAGACGTTCGACTCGCTGCCGGCCTCGGGATCGGTGTCGTGGGTCGATGACACCACGATTAACGGCTGGTACGCGAACCTCACACAGGGCCAGGTCTCGACCGGCGCCATGACGGCCACCGCCCCCGGCACCGTCTCTGCCGTGACCGTCGGCGCGGTCGGCACCCAGGCCACCCTCAACAGCCTCGGCGGCTCGGGCTCCTCCAACCGGGCCTTGGGCGGCACGCCGAGCGCCTACGCCACCGGCTCGAGCAATCTGTTTTCGAGCAAGTCGGTCAACGTCGCCCTGCGGATCAAGAACGCCTCCGGCGGCGTGCTCACCGGCATGAAGGTGGCCTACGACGCCGTGGCCACCGCCACCACTGCCAGCAATGGGCTCGCGTTCGCGTACAAGACCTTCGCGGCCGGCACCGGCACGATCTCGAGCAACTTCATCGAGACGCACGAGTATCTCAACACCTACAACGGCGTCTACAGCGAGTCGATGCGGACGGAGTTCGG
>JBJTRH010000406.1:0-37609 GCA_046076065.1 Planctomycetaceae bacterium
CTGCGTGTTCCTGCTGCACGGGAACGTCCGCGATCTCGTCCCGGTCACGCCCCCCGCCACGCCGGCCGGCGGCGTCGACGACGTGCGGCGCTGGGCGACCGTGCCCGACTTCCTCGCCCGGGAACTGTTCGGCCGCTGGGACATCGTCCTGGCCTACGACGTCGGCCGTGGACTGCGGCCGCTGGCCGGCGCCGACGGGGCCCGGTTGCGCTCGATGGCCCAGTGGCTCGGCGAGCGGCTCGGTGCCGCGACCACCTGGCCGCGCGAGCCCGATCAGGCCGTGGCCGCGATCGACGCGCTCTTGGAGCGCAACCTGATCGCCCCGCCCGAGGAGCGCAAGCGGATCGCGGTGCTCCTCGACTACGCCCAGTACCTCGTGCCCGCCGGCGAGTCGGGGTCGCGGAGTGCGGCGAGTCGGCTGGTCCGCGTGCTCGGCTGGGCGACCAATCCGCTGCTGCGTCGCGTCAACGTGGCGGTGGTGCTGCTCGCCGACACGATCTCGGACGTGCATCCGCAGCTCGTCCAGAATCCGGCGATCACGACCATCGACGTGCCGATGCCCGATGCGGCGGAGCGGGAACGGTTCGCGGTGGCCACGGCCGCGGCTGCCGGCGTGAAGCCGGAGCATGCGGAGGCCGTGAAGCGGGCCGCGGCGATCGCGGGCGGCCTTACGCTCGAGAGCCTGCGGGCGGTGATCACGCTCGCCGGCCGGGAGGGAACCGCCCCGGACGGGCCGGAGTTCGTCGCCCGCAAGAAGGATCTGATCGAGCGGTCGTGTCACGGCCTGATCGAGTTCATCCAGCCGCGGCTCACGCTCGATGCGGTCGCCGGGCACGTCGACGCCAAGCAGCGGCTCGAGTCCGATGCCCGGGCCATTCGCCGCGGTCAGCTCGACGCGGCCCCGATGGGCTACCTGATCTGTGGCCCCGTGGGAACGGGCAAGAGCTTCATCGCCGAATGCTACGCCGGCAGCGTGGGCATCCCTTGCGTGGTGCTCAAGAACTTCCGCAGCAAGTACGTGGGCGAGACCGAAGGCAACCTCGAGCACGCGCTGGGCGTGCTCCGGAGCCTGGGGCCCGTGGTGGTGGTGATCGACGAGGCCGATGCGGCCCTCGGCAATCGGCAGAGCGATGGCGACTCCGGAACCAGTGCCCGCGTGTTCTCCATGATCGCCCGCCAGATGGGCGATACCCGCTTCCGCGGCAAGATCGTCTGGATGCTGCTCACGAGCCGCCCGGACCTGCTGCCGATCGACCTGAAGCGGCAGGGAAGGGCGGAGGTGCACATTCCGCTCTTCTATCCGCACGATCAGGCCGAGCTCGACGCGATGTTCGCCGCGATGGCGAGGAAGTGCGGCGTGAAGCTGGCGGCGGGGCTGCCAGGGCCCATCGATCTCGACCTGGGCCTCTCGGGCGCCGACATCGAGAGCGTGGTGCTGGCCGCCCGCCGGAAGGGCCTCGAGCGGGCCGCCGACGCGGGAACCGCGAACCCCGACACCATCTCCGCCGACGACCTAAAGGCGGCGCTCGACGACTTCATGCCGAGCGCGCAGGGCCTGGAGAAGGAGATGCAGGAAATCGCGGCGGTGCTCGAGTGCACCGAGAAGCGGTTCCTCCCCGAACGCTGGAAAAAAACGGTGGGTGAACCGGGCGGCCGGTCCCATCTGCAGGAGCGGCTAGCCGCAATCCGCGACGTGATCGGTTCCTGACCCCCGCACGTGACCGAAGCCCACCAGACCCCGAGGACCGCACCGATGGCAGCCAAGACCGCGTGGTTCGACGATTCGACCGACACGCCCCTGATCGCGGAATACGCCCGCAAGCTCGACTCCTTTCTCGGGGCGGTGGCCGACGCCCGCGTCGAGGCCCATGAACTCGACGAGCAGGAGAAGCGGGTCGTGGCGTTGATGAAGGAGGTGGAGCCGATGCTGTCGCCCGAGGCCCACGAGAAGGTCACCCGGCTGCTCTGCGAAGTGACCGCCTACGACCTCATGCAGGCGATCCACATGGCGGGCCATGCCCGCGCGAAGACGAAGTTCCGCGGCTGAGTTCCCGCCGCTCGCGCCCGATCACCACCACCCCGTGAGAAACGCCATGTCCAGTCAGCCCAAGGCCCCCTTCTGGCTCGCCGTGTGGGCCGTGATCCTCGGCCTCGTCGCCCTCGCCGCGTGGCGGGCCGGGATGCTCGAGCCGTTCGGGTTCGGCCGGCCGGGTGCCGGCGGCCAGCGGCCCATGGCCGCCGGGGGCGGTGCCGGCGGAACCGGCGCGGGCGGTGCGGAGGGGGGCGGCCCGGTCGGCGGCCCCGAGGGCATGACCGAGGCCCCGGACGTGGCCGTACCCACGACCGTGAAGGAATACACGTTCAAGCCGGTCGAGAAGCTGCCGCCCGTGAAGGGCGTGAGTGCCTACAAGCCGCTCGAGGACGACACGGTCCGCTTCGCCCTCAATGTGTGGGCTGGCTGGGCCCCGATCATCCGGGCGAACAACGGGTTCAAGCCCGGCAAGCTCTGGCAGGCGCCCGGCGGCAAGCCCTTCAAGGTAGAACTCGTGCTGATCGACGACCCGGTGCAGATGCGCGACGCCTACGCCGCCGGCGAGGTGCACGTCGGCTGGGGCACGCTCGACATGCTGCCGCTGTTCGTCGACAGCTTCGCCAAGGACTCGCGGATCATGCCCCGCGTGTATCAGCAGGTCGACTTCTCCAATGGCGGCGACGGGATCGTGGTCCGCGACACGATCAAGACCGTCAGGGACCTCGCCGGCAAGAAGCTGGTGCTGGCCCAGAACTCGCCGAGCCAGTTCTTCGCGCTCAACATGCTGGTGGCCGGCGGCCTCCAGCCCCAGGACGTGGAGATGGTGTTCACCACCACGGCCTTCGAGGCGGCGGCGGCCTTCAATCGCGACAAGAGCCTCGCGGGATGCGTGTCGTGGGCGCCCGACATCTACAACCTCGCCGATGCGAAGGGCAATCGGATGCTGGTGACCACGCAGACGGCCAACCGGCTGATCGCCGACGTCTGGTTCGCGCGGGCCGACTTCGCCAAGGACCACCCGGACAAGGTCGAGGCGCTCGTCCGCGGCATCTTCGACGCGATGGATGAGCTCAAGTCGGAGACGGCCCGGAAGGACGTGGCGCAGCTGATGGCCGACGGCTACACGATCCCCGCGTCGGACGCCCTGTCGATGCTCGGCGACGCCCACAGCACCAACTGGGCCGAGAACTACCAGTTCTTCCTCAACCGCAACAACCCGGCGAACTTCGAGCGGATCTGGAAGCAGGCCTACATGCTCTACCGCCGCATCGGCGCGATCTCCAACAACCCGGTGCCGTTCGACCAGGTGATGGACTTCTCGGTGATCCAGAAGCTCGGCAAGGAGCCGAAATACGCCGAGTCGAAGGACGAATACGCGATGAGCCTGCCGCCGAGGACGGTGCAGCAGATCCGCGCCGAGAACGAGGAGATCCTCACGAACACCATCGTGATCCACTTCTTCCCCAACAGCGCCGAGCTGCGGAAGAAGGTGATCAGGCGGGTCGACGGCAAGGACGTGGAGGAGCCCTACGACGCGCGGGTCGATCTCGTGCTCGACGAGGTGGGCACGCTCGCCAAGCAGTTCGGCAACGCCCGCATCGTGGTGGAGGGGCACACTGACGCCTCGATGCGCGGGGCGGTGCCGGCCGCCATGGTTCGCGAGCTGTCGCTCGAGCGGGCGCGGGCCGTGAAGGACGCGATCGTGGACAAGTTCAAGTTCGACGACAACCGATTCGCCGTCGATGGGCTCGGCTGGGAGCGCCCCGCCGACGACGACCACCCGGACAACCACGCCCTCAACCGTCGCGTGGAGATCAAGGTCTACGCGGCCGAGAAGGAATGAGCACGGCACCGGCACCCGCGGCCGCGCCGGTAACGCCGGCGAAGCCGTTGCGAGGCGAGACCCCCGCGGCCACCGGGCTGCTGTGGGGTGTGACCTGCGTGGCGTGCGTGCTGGCGCTGTGGTTCGTGGCCACGGCGGGCGAGGCGGAGACCCGGTTCATCAGCCCGGCGATGCTGCCGAGCCCGGGGGAGACGGCGGCGAAGGTGCCCGCCGTGTTCGGGGAGCGGCGGCTGCTCGCCAACACGCTGGTGACGCTGCGGCGCGTCTGCCTGGGATTCGGGCTGTCGGCGCTGGTGGGCGTGCCGCTGGGTGTGTTGGCCGCGTGTTTTCCCGCGGTGCGGTCGTTCGTGGCTCCGCTGACGATCTTCGGCCGCAACATCCCGGTGGCGGCGCTGATTCCGCTCACGTTCTTCTTCTTCGGGATCGGCGAGTTCCAGAAGACGATGTTCCTGTTCATCGCGAGCGTGGCCTTCGTGGTGAGCGACACCACGGCCGCGGTGCTGGAGGTGCCCCAGCGATACGTCGACACCGCGCTCACGCTCGGGGCCTCGCGGCTGCAGATCATTCTCAAGGTGCTGGTGCCGCTGGCCGCACCGGCGATCTTCAACTCGCTGCGGCTGCTCTTCGGCATCGCGTTCGGCTATGTCATGCTCGCCGAGGTGGTGAAGCTCGGCGGCGACACCGGGGGGCTCGGCGACCTGATCAACGTCTCGCAGCGGCGGGGCGAGCGGGAGCCGATCCTGATCGTGCTGGTGGTGATCCCGGTGGTCGCCTACGCGATCGACCGGCTCCTGTGGTGGCTGCAGTGCGACCTGTTTCCCCACCGCTACGGTGGCCGGGGCGCGATCCCGAAGCTGCTTCGCAGGCTGCTCCACGGCGCGGCCGTGCGGGCGGAGGCCGCCGCATGAGCGAGCCAGCCCCGGTGCCCATGGCGGATGCGGCGCAGGCGGATCGTCCGGCGGCCGTCGCATTCCGGAACGTGACCAAGATCTACGGCGAAGGGACGCCGCGGGAGTACGTGGCCATCTCGGACGTGACGTTCACCATTCCCGACGTCGTCGACCACGGGGAGATCTCGTCGTTCCTGGGGCCGAGCGGCTGCGGCAAGAGCACGGTGCTCAGGCTGGTGGCCGGGCTCGAGCCGCAGCATCCGCCGACCAGCGGCACCGTGACGGTGCTCGGGCGGCAGGTGGCCGGCCCGGGGGCGGACCGCGGAATGGTGTTCCAGGACTACACGAGCTTCGACAACCGCACCGTGCTCGACAACGTGGTCTTCGGGCTGGAGTGTCGGGGGGTGCCTCGGGCGGAGCGGGAGGCCGAAGGGCTCGAGTGGATCGGCAAGGTCGGGCTCGATCCGAAGCGCGATGCGAACAAGTTTCCGCACGAACTCTCGGGCGGCATGCGGCAGCGGGTGGCCATCGCCCGCACGCTCATCCTGCGGCCGCGTGTGATCCTCATGGACGAGCCCTTCGGCGCGCTCGATCCGGCCACCCGGCTCGACATGCAGGATTTGCTGGTGAAGCTCTGGCGCGAGGTCGAGGCGACGGTGCTGTTCGTGACGCATTCGGTCGAGGAAGCGGTGTATCTGGGAGACCGGGTGTTCGTGATGGCGACCACTCCCGGCCGGATCGTGGACGAGATCCGCATGCCGGCGGCGGTGGGGCCGGCCCGTGAGACCCAGTCGGAGCCGTGGTTTCACGAACAGGTCACGGCGCTGCATGCCCGGATCGAGCAGGTCGAGGCTGCCGCCCTGCGGCCCAACGGAGGCAGCCGCCCGTGATCAGCAGCCTCGGTGCCTACCTCAGGACCGCCTTCACCACGAAGTGGAACCTGCTGCTCTTCGGGGGCGGCGTGGCGGCGGCCTTCATCAGCGGTTTCCCGGGAGTGATCCTGCCGCTCGTGATCGCCGGCGAGGTCTATTACCTCGCCAGCATGCTCGGCAACGATCGATTTCGCAGCGCCGTGGAGGCCCAGGACGCGAAAACCCGGCGGGCCGCCGATGCGGCCGGTGCCCGCGAGGCCTACGAGCGGATCCGCAAGAATCTGCCCCCGGCGCTCCTCAAGCGATTCGACCAGCTTCGCGACCACTGCCTGAAGCTCGTCGAGCTCGGAAGCAGCATGCGGGGGCCCGACGGGAGTGGGCCGGACAAGACCGCGGTGGAGTCGCTCGACCGCCTCCTCTGGGGCTATCTGCGGATGATCTGGGGCGCCTCCACGCTCTCCGATTTCCTCGATCGCACCGACGACGGTGCGATCCGCGGCCGCATCGCCGACCTCGAACGCCGGCTGGCGAAGCTCGCGAAGGACGACCCCGGCTCGGCACAGATGCGGGCGACCCTCGAGGATCACCTGCAGACGAGCCGCGAACGGCTGGGCAACATCGAGGAGGCACGGCGCAAGCTCGACCTCGTGGCCGCGGAGATCGAGCGGCTCGAGGCGAAGATCGCCGCCCTCGCCGAAGGCTCCGTGGCGAAGCGCGACGTGACCGACATCGCCCAGCGGGTGGACGAGGTGGCCGAGGGCATGCGGAAGACCGACGAGACGATGCGGCAGCTCCAGCTGCCGCCGGAGCTCGAGGAGCTCGACGAGCCGCCGCCGCTGCTCCGCGAGGAGGCGTAGGTCCGACGGCCTGCGGCGTGCTGATGGCGTGGCTCGGCGTCGAGATCGGCGGAACGAAGCTGCAGGCCGCGGTCGTGGACGACGGCGGGACGGTCACCGCGATCCGCCGGACACAGGTCGACGCGACGGCCGGCGCGGCGGCCGTCCGCGACGCATTGGCCGTGATGCTCGCACAGGTGCTGGTGGCCGTGTCGACGCCGCCGAGGGCGGTCGGGATCGGCTTCGGCGGGCCGGTCGATCGAGGGCGTGGAGTGGTCGTCGCCTGCCACCAGGTGGCGGGCTGGACCGGTTTCCCGCTCGCAGCCTGGCTTGGCGACCACCTGGGGCTGCCGGTCGCCCTCGAAAACGATTCCAACGCGGCCGCGTTCGCCGAGGCCGTCGTGGGTGCGGGCCGCTGGTATAACGCGGTCGTCTACTCCAACGTGGGCAGCGGTGTCGGTGCCGGGTTGGTTCTCGACGGCCGCGTGTACCACGGCCGCGTTCCGGGCGAGATGGAATTGGGTCATCTGCGACTGTCCGCGGATGGCCCGACCGTGGAGGACGTGGTATCGGGCTGGAGCCTCGATCGGCAGGTCCGCATGGCCGTGGAGCGTGATCCGCGCGGCGGGCTCGCGGCGGTCGTCGCCGGCGGGCATCCCTCCGCCCGGCATCTGTCGCAGGCGATCACCGCGGGAGATCCGGAGGCCGCCGCCATCCTCGATCGGGCGGCGCGGCACTACGCGCTCGGCTTGTCGCACGTCGTGCATCTCCTGAATCCGGACGTGATCGTGCTCGGCGGGGGCGTGGCCGACATCGGCGAACCGTGGCGGGCCGCGGTCGAGCGGCATCTCGCGGAGTTCGTGCTCGAGGCCCTGCGTCCGCCACCGCCGGTTCGGCGGGCGGCACTCGGGGACGAGGTCGTACCGATCGGGGCAGCCCTGGTGGCAGCGAGATCGAACTCCGATCGACGCTGAGCACGCCCGTCGTGGCGTCAGGATGCCGGTGTTTCGCGTGCGGTGAGCCCGGAGGGCGAGCATGCCCGGCTAGGCGAACCTCGGCTTCGCCCACGCCGGGCTAAAGCGAAAACGGGCAGGATGCCCGTGTTTCGCGTGAATTCAGTCCAGCCAGTCGGCTTCCTCGAGCCGCTCGGGCGTGTACGTCTCGGTCACGTAGCTGATGTCCTTGGAGATCAGCGACTCCACCTCGAGCTTGAAGCCGTTGGCGAGCATCGTCTCGATCTCCTTCTGCCAGGCCTTCTTGCCCGAGAACCACGGATAGGCGGCGATCTGCTTCGCCCGCTTGATGTCGGTGTCGTTGAGCTGGATCTGCACGCTCGGCGACAGCTTGCACCGCTGGAAGTCGCGGGATCGAAGTCCGAGGAAGCGGGCCTCGGGGATCGCCATGCGCTTCGATTCGTAGGCGAGGTTGATCGAGCCCTGCTTGAGCACGGAGTAGATGTAGTAGCCCCACGGATCGTTGTCGAGCAGGCAGTAGACAGGGAGCTTTAGTTCGTGATGCAGACGGTAGAGCATCCGGCGGACGCCCCGGGGCGGCTGGCCGTTGCCGTGCGTCAGCAGGCAGCCGTGCTTGCGCCAGAACTTGTCCTCGTTGAACCGCCGCCAGACGGTGTCCTTCTCGACATGGAGGATGAACTTCGCGTCGCACGTCTTGAACTTCACAATGTCGGCTTCGACGATCGAGGGGATCGAATAGCCGCCCGACCCCATCCGCGAGCAGTCGATCTCGTCACCCGAGTCGACGAGCGTGATCGGGCCCACCATCGCGCCGCGGTTGCTGGCATAGACGTGCAGCTCCTCGCGGAGGCTCTCGAGCGTGACCTCGAGATCCTCGATGATCGGATCGCACTCGGCCTGATCGGCGAAGGTCTCCTCGCGGGTGCCTTCGATCGTGTGCTTGAGCAGGTAGTAGAGGCCTCGGATGCTGGTGGTCTTCTGCTGGTCGATGAGCTGCTTGCAGCCGGTGGCCACCAGCAGCGTCTGCATGTAGCTCTTCGCCTGCGAGAGATTGAACAGCAGGCGGCGGTTGGTCTGGCCGCCCATCTCGATCATCTTGCGGGACTTGTTGAAGCGGACGTTGGAGAGGCTGCGGGCGGGGATGTCGAGGTGGGGATCCCGCTTCTTCTCCGCGGCCGCGGCGACCTCGTTGGCGAGATCGACGATCAGTCCGAGGGTCTTCTGATCGACCGCAGGGAGCTTGCCGGCCGCCTTCGCCGGGCGCTTCGATTTCGTGGCCATGACGGGTAGAGTGGAATCCGGAGGGACGGGTGCGAAACCGTCCGGAATCCTACCCACGGCGGCCGTCCGCTGCATCCATGACGAAGTACACGCTGTCGTACGCCCTGATCCTGATGCTCATCGGCCTCGGCGCGTATCTCGTGTGTCGGCCGTCGCATCGGCACGAGCCGGACTGACCCCGGCTCGCCCGGCGTATCTCTCCGCAGGAGGCGGCGTCGCGGTCGCGGCGAACCTTGGCTTCGCCCCGGCCGCGTCCGCCGGCCGAGGCCATGGATGGCTCGCCCGGCGTCTATCTAGCACCGCACGTCGTCGGCCTTGCCCACGGCGCGGCGGAGGAAGTGGGGCGGACGGAGGGAGCCGGCCGTGGCCTTGCGGCCCGCGCCGTAGAACTCCGCGATCCGGGCGACCACGGTCCGCTGCTCGGCCGGCTGGAGCTCGGGAAAGATCGGCAGGGCGAGCGTCTGCTCCGCGGCCCGCTCCGTTTCCGGGAGATCGCCCTTCGCCCAGCCGAGGTGGGCGAAGCACTTCTGCAGATGGAGCGGAACCGGGTAGTAGATCTCCGTGCCCACGCCCCGCTTGGCGAGATGGGCCCGCAGTGCGTCGCGGCTGTCGTCGAGCACGCGGATCACGAACTGGTTCCACACGTGCCGCCCGCGGGGCTCGTCGTCGGGCACCGCGATCCTGGCGTCGAGGTCGTGCTCCGCGAACACTTCGCGATACCGGGCCGCGTTGATTTGCCGGGCCGTGGTCCAGGCGTCGAGATGGGGCAGCTTCACGCGGAGCACGGCCGCCTGGATCGAGTCGAGACGGCTGTTGATCCCGATCACCTCGTGGTAGTACCGCGGTTCCATGCCGTGGACCCGCAGGAGGCGGAGCGTCTTGGCGAGGTCGTCGCGGGTGGTGGTGAGGAATCCGCCGTCACCGGCTCCGCCGAGGTTCTTGGTGGGGTAGAAACTGAAGCAGCCGACGTCGCCGAGCGATCCCGAGCAGCGTCCGTGCCAGGTGGAGAGAATCGACTGGGCGGCATCCTCGATCAGGGGCACGCCGGTTCGGGCGGCGATCGGCCCCAGGGCGTCGATGTCGGCGGTGCGGCCGAAGAGGTGCACGGGCATGATGGCCCGGGTGCGGGTGCTGATCTTGCGCTCCACGTCGCGCGGGTCGACGAGGTACGTGACGGGATCGATGTCGGCGAAGATCGGGGTCGCGCCGAGCCGGGTGACGGCGCTCGCGGTCGCAAAAAAGGTGTAGCTGGGGCAGATCACCTCGTCGCCGGGGGCCACGCCGACGGCCATCAGTGCCAGGAGAAGGGCGTCGCTGCCCGATGCGCACGAGATCACGTGGGGCACGTCGAGCGCCTTGGCGAGCTCGCTCTCGAGTTCCGCCACGTCGGGGCCCAGCACGAACCGTCCCGAGTCGCAGACGCGGAGAATCGCATCGCGGATCGAGTCGCGGAGCGTCTCGTACTGGCGGTCGAGCGCGAGCAGCGGCACCGACGCCAGCAGGTCGGAGTCGGCGGTGGGCGAGGTCGTGGTGGCGGTGCTGCGGATCATCTCGGGATGGGCTCCAGCTGTCGGGCTTGGGCGGCGTGGTTCCGGTCGTCGGAAGGCTCGGCCCACGCTTCGTGATCGTCACGACCGTGCGGCACGCTCCAGTGCATTCCCGGGCCACGTGGCCGGCGGTCGGGGAAATAGGCGAGCGGGAAACACGGGGTCAAGGGCAGGCGGGTCACGCGCAGGCCGGGAAGGCGTGGAAGGCTGGGCGCTCTGCCGGGCATGACCGCGGCGCGGAAGTTTGACACCGGTGGGGGCAACACCCTAGATTCGTCCCGTTTTCCAGATTCGCGCGGTGTGTGCCCGCCCATGCGGGTGCGGGTGCGTGTCGAGGAGGAGATTTCCGCGGTGGCCGCTCCGGCGGTCATTCGCGACTCGGATGGGATCCACGGCGATCACAGCTGTCATCGATCTGGGACGGATCGCCCAGCGGCTCGGCATCCCGCCGGCCAGCGTGCAGGCGGCCGTCGAGTTGCTCGACGGCGGCAACACGATTCCCTTCATCACCCGGTATCGCCGGGACCAGACGGGCGGCCTCGACGAGGAGGCGATCCGACGGATCGCGGAGAGCGTTGCCCGGGCGCGACAGCTCGCCGACCGGAAGCAGACGATCCTGAGGACCATCCAGGGGCAGGGCAAACTGACCGACGAGCTCGAGGCGCGCATCGTCGCCGCCGAGAGTTCCAAGCAGCTCGAGGACGTCTATCTCCCCTTCAAGCCCCGCAAGCTCTCGCTCGCGGAGGTCGCGCGGCAGCGGCGGCTCGAGCCGCTCGCCCGGGAGATTCTGGCCGCGGCTCCCGCCGTCGCCAATCTCGACACCCGGGCCGCCGACTTCGTCGATGCCGACGCCGAAGTGCCGACCGTGGCCGACGTGCTCCTCGGCGTGGGGCACATCATCGCCCATGACTTCAGCGAGCGGGCCGATGTCCGGGAGCGGCTGCGGGAGATCCTCTACCGTTCCGCGCATCTCAAGAGCCAGCGGGTCGAGAGCGAGGGGAAGGCGCTCACGAAGGAGGAGAAGCACTACCGCGACTACTTCGACTACGGCGAGCACATCCAGCGGGTTCCGCCGCATCGCCTGCTGGCGATCAATCGCGGCGAGCGGGCCCGGCTTCTGAAGGTGAGGATCGAGGGCCCGGCCGAGGAGATGCAGGCGGCAGCGGAGCAGGTGCTCGTGTCCGCCGATCATCCGCATGCCGAGTTCCTGCGGGCCTGCGCTCGCGACGCGCTGGCGCGGCTGATCCTGCCGAGCCTGGAGCGGGAAATTCGCCGCGAGATGACCGACGTCTGCGAGTCGCACGCGGTCACGGTGTTCGCCCGGAACCTGCGGAATCTTCTCCTCCAGCCCCCGGTTGCGGGCCGCCGCGTGCTCGCCCTCGACCCTGGGTTCAAGAGCGGGTGCAAGGCCGTGGTGATCGACGAGTGCGGCACACCCCTCGACCACGCCGTGCTCCACGTGGTCGGGAAGCAGGAGAAGCGGCAGGCGGCCGCCGCGAAGCTGGCGGAACTCGTCGGCACCCACGCCTGCTCGGTGATCGCGATCGGCAACGGGGCCGCGGCCCGGGAAACGGAAAACCTCGTCGCCGAGGTCGTGGGCGGCCTCGGTGAGCTCGACATCGGCTATGCGATCGTGAACGAGGCCGGGGCAAGCGTCTACTCGACGAGCGTCTACGGCAGGGAGGAGCTGCCCGGCCACGAGGCCGCGATCCGCGGTGCGATCTCGATCGGCCGCCGGCTGCAAGATCCTCTCTCGGAACTCGTGAAGATCGAGCCGGCGAACATCGGCGTCGGGCTCTACCAGCACGACGTCAAGGCTCGTCATCTCCATGCGTCGCTCGAGCAGGTCGTCGAGAGCTGCGTCAACTACGTCGGCGTCGACGTCAACACCGCGAGCCCGGCGCTGCTGCGGCGGGTGTCCGGCTTCAATCAGGCGACGGCGAAGAACTTCCACGAGTGGCGGACCAAGAACGGCCCGTTCACCTCACGGCAGCAGTTCCTCGAGGTGCCCGGCTTCGGCGAGGCGGCCTTCGTGCAGGCCGTGGGCTTCCTCAAGATCACCGGCGGCACCAATCCGCTCGATTCCACGTGGATCCATCCGGAGAGCTATCCGGTCGCGGAGAAGGTCCTGGAGCGGCTCGGGGCCAGCCCTGCAGAGATCGGCAGCCGGCCGCAGTGCGAGGTGCTGGCGGATCGCGTGGCGACGGTCGACCTCGACGGCCTCGCCCGCGAGCTCGGGGTCGGGCATCTTCTGCTCTCCGACATCGTCGAGCAGCTGGCCCGACCCGGCCGCGATCCCCGGGAGGATCTGCCGAAGCCGTTCTTCAAGAAGGGCGTGCTGAAGCTCGAGGATCTGGAGGTCGGCATGGAGCTTCTCGGCTCGGTGCTCAACGTGGTCGACTTCGGGGCGTTCGTCGACATCGGGCTCCACGACAGCGGGCTGGTGCACATCAGCCAGCTGTCCGACCAGTACGTCCGTGATCCGCACGATATCCTCAGCGTCGGCCAGATCGTGCAGGTCTGGGTGCTGGAGCTCGACAAGGCGCGGCGGCGGGTGTCGCTGACCATGATCCCGCCGGGCATCCGCGAGCGGCAGCAGCGTCGCGAGGAGGCCCGCCGGGAGCAGAAGGAGCGGAAGGCCCGCCGGGCCGAGGAGCCGGCGCAGGCTCCGCCCAACGCAGGCGGGCAGCCGCCCCGGCCGCAGCGGCCGCCATCGCGGCAGAGGCCCCAGCGGGGCGATCGTCCTTCGCGTCCGCCCGCACCCCGCGTCTATGAGGCGAAGCCGAAGGCGCCGCGCACTCCGATCTCCACGAAGATGCAGGAGGGCAAGGAGCCACTCCGCACGTTCGGCGATCTCATGCAGTTCTTCGAGAAGCGGCAGCACGAAGATGATGGACCGGATCCGGCCGGCGACGAACCGGCCGCCCCGCAGCCCTGATGACCGCGGCATGCCGTGATGCGATTGCCGCACCATTCTTGAGCATGCGGGAACCTGCAGGAACCGGCGGGAGCCGCGGCTGGGCGACTACCGCTCGCGGAACGTGATCCGCCCCTTGGTGAGGTCGTAGGGCGAGAGTTCGACCTTCACCTTGTCGCCGGGCACGATGCGGATGAAGTTCTTTCGCATCCTGCCGGCGACGTGGGCGTTGACGATATGGCCGCCGGCGATCTGCACGCGGAACCGCGTGTTGGCGAGGGCCTGGGTGACGACGCCCTCGACTTCGAGAGCCTGCTCTTTTTCGGCCATGGAAATCCTTGGTGGATCGGAGAAACGTAGCCAAAAGGTAGTCGGCGGCGGTCCGGCAGTCCAGCAGGGCCGCTATGCGTCGTCATCGGCCGCGGCCGCCGCGCCCGTCGCGTTCCAGCGGAGGTAGGCGTCGAGGAAGCCGTCGAGATTGCCGTCCAGCACGCTCTGGAAGCTGCCCACGTAGTGGCCGGTGCGCTGATCCTTGACCCGTTGGTCGGGGTGGAGGAAGTAGTTGCGGATCTGCGAACCGAATCCGGTCTTGGGCTTGGACTGGTGCTGGGCGTGCTTCTCGGCCTCCCGCTTCTCCTCCTGGATCCGGGCGATCCGTGCCCGGAGCATCTTGAGGGCGGTGGCGCGGTTCTTGTGCTGGCTCCGCTCGCTCTGGCACTGCACGACGATGCCGGTGGGGAAGTGGGTGAGCCGGATGGCGCTCGACGTCTTGTTGACGTGCTGGCCGCCGGCGCCGCTCGCCCGGAAGACGTCCTCGCGGATGTCCTCGTCGCGGATCTCCACCTCGCCGTCGTCTTCGGCGATCTCCGGCGCCACGTCCACCGCCGCGAAGCTCGTCTGCCGCTTGCCCTCCGCGTTGAACGGGCTGATGCGAACGAGCCGGTGGATGCCCGTTTCGCCCTTCAGGTAGCCGTAGGCCCACGGCCCCTTGATCGCCACGGTCGCGCTCTGGATGCCGGCCACCGCGTCGTCCTGGCGGTCGAGGAGCTCGACCGTGTAGTCGTGCTTCGCGGCCCAGGCGGAATACATCCGCAGCATCATCTCGGCCCAGTCGTTGGCGTCGGTGCCGCCGTCGCGGGCGTGGATCGCCACGAGGGCGTCGCAGGAGTCGTGCGTGCCGGAGAGGAGAGACGTCAGCTCGAGCGTGTCGACCATCTTCTCGAGCCGGTCGGCCTCGGTGACGAGATCGGCCTCGAGCGACGCATCCTCGCGGGCGAGTTCCTCGAGGGCCTCGAGGTCAGCGCCGGCGGCCAGCGCCTCCTCGAGCGGCTTGAGCACCGAGTTGACCGCCTTCAGCTCAGCGACGGTAGCCTGGGCCTTCTCCTGGTTGTTCCAGAAATCGGCCTCTCCCATCGCCCCTTCGAGCCGGGCAGCCGACTGCTTGCGGCCTGCCCAGTCAAAGAGAGTCCCGCAGCTGGAGCAGGCGGGCCCGGATCGACGCGGAACGATTGAGGAGAGCTGTATCCATGCGAAGGATTCTACGCGGATGCGCGCCGCCGGAGAAGGCTGCTTCCTACCGCCGCCGCTTCGCGGTGCCCGTGGTCGTCGTCGCCGCCAGCGCGGCGAACGTCGCGGTCCTCACGGAGTCATCATCCAGGATCGTCCCCGTGCCGCGCGACGTGGCGGCGAGGAGCCGCGCGTTGCGGGGCGCGTCGAGCTCCACGGCGAACGTCTCGTCGCCCTCGCGGACGCGGTCACCGATCACCCACACGCCGATCGACCGCGTGGTCTGGCCCGGCGCGAAGGTGATGGTGCCCCGGTCGCCGACGAAGTCGCGGCCCGATCGGGCCGTTTCGGCGGACGTTCGCCATGCGACCGAGACGGAGACGATCGTCGCCTCCGACAGCGTGACGGTGAATGCGAGCCGCCGCCGGCCGGAGTGTCCCTCACGGATCGAAGCGGAGTCGACGGCGGCGATCGGCTCCGGTGGGAGGTCGTCGCTGGCGATCGTCACCGTCCCGCGGGATGACGGCCCCGCCTCGTAGCCGGCCCCGGCCAGGAGCTCGACGACGACCGTCTCCGCCTCCTCGACGACGGCGTCGTCGAGCGGGGACACGAGCAGCCGCAGTGTCGTGACGCCGGCCGCGAACGTCACCGCCCCGGGCAGGGCGGTGTAATCGGCTCCAGCCGTGGCCGAGCCGCCGACCGCGAAGCGGACCGTGAGCGGGGCGGCGAGGTCGCCCCCGCTGCGCGTCAGCCGGATGCGTCCAGGATCCGGGCCGGCCTCCGCCGCCGTGGCGTCGGGCACGCTCACGGTGACCACGGCCGGCGGTGGCGGGGCGACGCCCCAGAGCGAACCGTCGGCCGCGGCGACCAGCGCCGTATAGCGGTGGGCCGTGGCGAGTGGTTCGTCCATCTGGTGCAGCTTCGCGAAGTCTCCCCAGGGCGCCGCACCCGCCTGTCCGGTGAACTGGAAGTCGACGAACAGATCCATGCCCGCCGCGTCGAGCCCGACGAGATACTCGCGCTCGATGGCTCCCATGCGAGGATCGTTGGTGGCGGCGTAGAAGGCCTGCTGGTAGGGCTCGCCGCGGCCGTCGAGATGCGGCCCGCCCTCGTAGGCGACCAGCTGCACGGGGCGGCCGAGGCGGGCCGACCAGTCGCGGGCCAGCCGCTCGTGGGCCGCCGTCCACGCGAGGCTCGTGGCCACGTTCGCCCGCGTGTCCGAGAGCACGCGATCCACCGTGGTCGCCGCGGAGTAGGCGGCCCGCTGCTCGTCGGTCGGCGTGATGTAGGGCGCGATCGCGATCGCGTCGAAGGCCCCTCCCATCGCGTCGGCGATCCGCGCCGTGACCCAGTCGACGGCCGCCCAGCCGGCCGCCACCCGGACGAGGCGGCTCTCCTGCCCGGCGAACACGTTCGACCAGATGTCCAGGTCGCGCTTTGCCTCGCGGCCCGCGATGGTCCACTGGGCGAGGTCCGGATCGAGTCCGGCATTCGCAGGCAGGCGTGCCTGCTCGGCGATCCAGTGCGAGGCCTCGAAGCCCCAGCCGAAGTTCCAGACCTCGTTCGCCCATTCCACGTACGCCCGCCGGCCGGGCTCGAGGTGGTCGCGGACGTAGGTGGCGAAGTTCCGCACAAAGGTGTCGTCCGCCAGATACGGCATGTTGAACCAGGCGTCGGCGTCGAGGTCGTTGGCGAGCTGCACCATGTATTCGACCGCCATGCCGTTGACGAGCGGCTCGCTGACCGTGCCCCCCGGACCCGAGCCCTGGCGGATCGCGGCGGCGTCACGACGGTCGGACCAGGTGCGGATGTCGGACGAGTTGGTCTCCTGCATGCCCATGAACCGGAGCGTGTGGAACGGGGCGAGCCGTTCGAGAAACAGCGGATGGAAAGGCGAGAATCCCGCCCCGGGCTCCCACCGCTGCCCCACGAATCGCCGACCTTCCCAGTCGGGCATCCAGACGTTGAAGCCGCGGACCGGATTCGCCGGGTTCGTCGACTCGATCACCATGTGGATGCCGTCGTCGGTGGGCGTCACGGCGAGGTCGGCGAAGGTGCGGCCAGCCGGGGTGCGTCCGCCGGCGATCACGCGGGCGTCGAACCCGAACGACACCACACCCTCGCCGTCCCACTCGGCCCGATAGGTGCCCCCGGCATAGCCACCGCCGAGCCCGCGGAACATGAGCGTGCCGGCCTGCTGCTGGATCGCCTGGCCGGAGCCGTTGGCCCACGTCGCGAGGCGGACGACGTTGCCCGCGGCGTCGAGCGCGAGGGGAGGCGTCGCGGGGTCGTCCCACGCGGTTGCCCACGTCGCCGTGTTGAAGGCGTGCGCGATCCACGGCCGGGACGCCTTGAACGCATCCGTGAAGGTCCATGCCGGAGACCAGTCGACGACGTTTTCCAGGTTCATCCCGATCGCCATGTGGCTGCTGGGGCCGGTGTCGGCCGCCATCAGCGATCGGGCCTCGAGCCGCTCGGGACCGCTGCAGAATGCGGCGCGCGCCGCATTTCGCGGCAGTCGCGACCTTCGACGGGCGGACACCATCGCGGAGCCTCCACTCACAGGGATCGCCTGAAATCAGGCCTCCGGCATCCCGGAGGCATCCGTGGGCATGCTCGCCGGTCCTGCACCGTCGAACTCCCGCCGGAGCCAGAAGCAAGCCGCGTGCCATGCCCGGGGCTCTTGCGGCGGCCCGTCGTCGATCTAGATCCGCTCGACCCGGTTGCCGGGGAGCCGGCGGAGGATCCGCCGCATCTCCAGGACGCCGATCGTGGACAGCACCTGCGACGCGGCAAGGGCCGTCTCGGCGACCACCGCATCGACGTCGCATGCTCCGGCAACCGCGTGCTCGTCGACCGCCGCGAGCACCTGCCGCTCGACGTCGCCGAGGTCGAGCTCGGCCGGCGACTTCACCATCCGGCCGTCCCGGCCGACGGTCGTCTCGAACAGGGGGCCGAGCTCCTCGAGAATGTCGTCCACGCTCTCCACGAGCTTCGCGCCGTCGCGGATCAGCCCGTGGCATCCCCGCGACGTGCGGCTGTCGATCGGCCCGGGCACCGCGAACACCTCCCGCCCCTGCTCGCTGGCGAGCCGTGCCGTGATCAAGGCCCCCGACCGCTCCGCCGCCTCGACGACGACGGTGCCGAGCGACAGCCCCGACACGATCCGGTTCCGCTGCGGAAACGCCCCCGCATGGGCCTCGGCCAGCGGCGGCGCCTCGCTCACCACCGCGCCGCGGGCCATCACCTCGGCGGCCAGCTGCTCGTGCTCGGGCGGATAGATCTCGAGCACGCCGGTGCCGAGCACCGCGATCGTGCGGCCGCCGGCATCGAGGGCCCCGCGATGCGCGGCGGCATCGATGCCCCGGGCGAGGCCGCTGATCACAGTGTAGCCGGCCCGCGCGAGGCCGCCCGCGAGCTGCCAGGCCACCCGCTTGCCGTAGGGCGACGCGTTCCGCGCGCCGACCACCGCGACCGCCAGCGCGTCGCACGGTTCGAGCCGGCCCCGCACGAAGAGCACGCCCGGCGGATCGGCGATCCGCGAGAGCAGTCCGGGGTAGCCATCGCTGCCTTCCACGAGCAGGCTCACGCCCCGGGTGCGGCACAGGGCGAGCGTCTCCTCGGCCACCCGGCTCGTTGCGGCCTCGGCAAAGGATGCCAGCAGCTTCGGGCCGATCCGCGCGACCGACGCGATCTGCTGCGGCGATGCGGCGAGCACCTGCTCCGGCGAACCGAACCGCTCGAGCAGCATGCGACGCAGTCGGCTGCCGACGCCCGGCACGCAGGCGAGGCGGAGATGGGGCAGGAGATCGCCGTCCGGGCGATCATCGGTGGCGGCGGGCGTGGGCACGGCGGACTCCTTGACGGAAGGTGTACACCCGTACCGTTTTAGGAGGCGGGCCCTGCCGTCGTCAACCGGCCGCGACCTTCAGTTCGGCAAGGTGCTGAGCCGTGTCGACGAGGCGGTCCCAGTTCCGCTCGACATAGTCGGGCGGGCCGCCGATCTGAGCCACCACCTGGGCGACCTGCTCCGTGGGCACCATCTCGATCGCGTCCCAGGGGCAGACCTTGAGGTCGTAGGGGTTCGACTTCTTGCCCGGGATGTGCACGCACACCTCGCAGCCCACGCACCGCTCGATGTCGATCTCGCACCAGCTCTGCAGGTTGTGGAAGCTGTCGTACTGCTGCACCTTCACGATGCAGTCGACGGGGCAGACCTCCAGGCACGACTCGCACCCCGTGCAGTTGTCGGCGTTGATGACCGCCAGTTCCTTCGGAAGCTTCTTGCGGGGTCCGGCTTTGGCCATGGTGAGTGCGATCGGATGGGAGGCGGGACGGGCTGAAGTCAAAACATCCTAGCCGGCACGCGTGAACCGTCAAAACCGCGGCCCGGGAGGGCGTCAGGCGGCCCGGCGGACCGCCCCCGGAGCCGGCTCCGCGACGGCGAAGTCGTAGCCGAACCGCTCCACATCCTCGGCGAAATGGTCGCGGACGAGCGCCGCCAGCCGCGGCGTGTAGTAGTCGCGGTAGTCGGCGCGGGTGCTGGTGTTGGCGTGGCCGAGCGTTGCCTCGAGGCCGATCTGCCGGCAGGCGTGGGCGAAGTCGGTGGCCAGCGATTCGTAGCGGCCCAGAAAGTCGACCAGCACGCGGCCGTGACGGTCGGCCACCATCCGGGTCTGCGAGATCTTGCCGCGGCCGACTTCGTAGCGGACGTAGGACTCGAAGTCGGGCAGCCTGGCCGCCCGCCGCCGTCGATGGCTGACGTGGTCGCCGTGGCCCTCCGCATCCCGCAGGAAGTGGTAGTAGGAAACGAGCAGATCCCAGGGATTGCGGACGAAGGCGAACGTGAACAGGCGATCGAACATCCCGGCCGGAAGATTGCGGCGAAGCTCGGCGGCCGGCGTGTGGGGCCGGAACCTCCGCATCGCCACCGGCGCGTAGTGGTTGACGCGGATCCCGATCAAGGCGAGGCAGCGATTGGCCCAGTAGCCTTCGGTGTGGTCGGCATGCCGCCACAGCGCGCGGGCGACGCTCGTGCCGCCGGTCTTGGGCACGTGGATGAACGCGAAGCCGTGGCGGTGCGAGATCAGCATGGGGCGGTCCTGGCGGGTCGCGGAGGATGGCGAAGCCAGGGGCCGGCCGCAAGGGGGATTCCGCGCGGCTCAGGGCCGCCCGTGAGAGGCAGCGGCCGGCGTCAGACGCACTCGCCGCGGATCAGGTCGTCGGGCGTCTGGCGGGCGCGGACGAGGCGGTGGCTGCCGCCGTCGACGAGCACCTCGGCCGGCAGCGGCTTGGAGTTGTAGTTGCTCGCCATCACGAAGCCATAGGCGCCCGCGATCTCGATCACGAGCAGGTCGCCCACGGCCGCGATCGGCAGCGACCGGGTGGCCACGAAGCCGCCGTCGGTCTGCGTGAAGATGTCGCCCGACTCGCAGAGCGGGCCGCCGACGGCCACGTCCTCGATCGCCTCCCGGGGCTCGTCGCCCTCCGGGCAGAGGCTCATCGGATGGTAGGAGCCGTAGAGCACCGGCCGGGCCAGCGTGTTGAAGCCCGCATCGACCAGCAGATACTTCCGCTCCCCCTGCTTCTTCACGGCCCGCACCTCCGTGATCACGAAGCCGCTTTCAGCGGTGAGGTAGCGGCCCGGCTCGATCTCCAGGCGGATCCGGTGGCCGAAGCGATCCTCGAGCCGCTTCCGCGTGGCGTCCCAGAGCGTGAAGTAGCCGGAGAGGTCGGCATGCACCTCGCCCGGCTTGTAAGGCACGGGCAGCCCGCCTCCAGCGCTCACGGTCGTCAGCGAGCGGCCCACCTCGATCGCCACCCGCTCCAGCGCCCCCGCCACCTCGGCGAGGTGGGCGAGATCGGTGCCGCTGCCGATGTGCATATGCAGGCCGCTCACCTGCAGGCCGGCCCATTCGGCGCGGCGGAGCACGTCGGGGATGTCGCCGTACCAGATGCCGTGCTTCGAGCCCTCGCCGCCGGTGTTGGTCTTCTGGCTGTGGCCGTGGCCGAAGCCGGGGTTCACCCGCAGCGTGATCGCCGCACCGGGCATCCGGTCGGCCAGCTGCTCGATCATGTCGGCCGAGCCACAGTTCACGTGGATGCCGTGCCGCACGACCGCGTCGAGGCTGGCGCGGTCGAAGATGTCGGCCGTGTAGACGATCGGGTGGGCCGGCGGCAGGCCGTCGGGCCCGGGCTGGTTCGCGCCGTGCGCCGCGTAGCCGGCGACGAGGGCCCGGTGGATCTCGCCGGTGCTCACCGCGTCGACGAGCACGCCTTCCTGCCGCACGATCGCCAGCACGGCGAGATTCGAGCAGGCCTTCTGCGCGAAGCGGACGGTGTCCCAGGCCGCGAGGTCGCGGCAGCGGCGGCGGATCGTGTCCGCGTCGTACACGTAGAGCGGCGTGCCGTGGGCGGCGGCGAGGTCCGACACGCTCACGCCGGCGATCTCGCGGCGGAGCCCAGGGGTCGAGGGGGCGATCATGGCGGGTGGGAAGGTGTCAGGGGGCGATGGCGGGGGCGGTTTCCTTCTCGATCGGGCGGGGCTGCGCCGGCCGCAAGGGGACCGCGGGGACGGAGCGGCGCGGGCTCGCCACGCCCACCAACGTGCTCGCCGCGACCGTCTGCAGGGCGCCCTCGTCGATCAGCAGCCGGACCGTCGCGCCGCGATCGATCGGCTTCATCGAGAACTGCACCTGCGTCGAATCCTTCTCGGCCGCCTGCTTGGCCACATCGGCCAGGGCCTCGCCCTGGGGATCATCGGGCTGGAAGGCCTGCATCATCCGCGCCGCGTAGCCGACGAGGGCCGCGAGCGACGCGTCGATGCCCGCGATCGGGGCCGCGCCCGCCACCGGCTTGCCGCCGTTGGCGACCGCCGCCGTGAGCCGCTTCGTGACGTCGCCTCCGGTGAGCACGAAGGCATGGTCGGGCGTGACCGCGAGGGTGAGCTTCACGATCTTGCCGAGCCGCTCGGCGGCGGGCGTGCCCGACACGTCGACGGTGATCTCGTGCAGCGTGGCGGCACCCTCCTTGCCGGTGTCGAAGGCGGCCTTCACCTGCGCGGGCAGCGCGCCCGGCTTGCCGAGCCGTTCCTTGATCCGGGCCTGCAACGCGGCGCCATCCTTCACCTGCATGCCGATCGTGACCGCGGGCAGCGGGCTCGACTCGTCGGCGGCGGCGGTGTCGATCGTGAAGCCCGCGTCGATCGCACCCGTGTCGAGCATCGCGGCCACGAGGTCGCGGAGCAGGCTCGCGACCACGGCGGTCGCGGGATCGTCGTCGGCCTGCTCGAGTGCCTGATCGAGCCCGGCCCGCACGGCGGCCTGGCCCTCGGTGGGAACGTCCACGGCATAGTGGCCGCGGATCGCCGCCTGCTTCCCGTCGACGGTGGCCGGCGAGACGATCGTCGACGCGGCCTTGCCGGCATACGCGAAGGCGTCGGCCGCCGCGGAGCCGGCCTCGAGCACCGACGTGATGTCGAGGTGCACGTTCTTCGCCGTGGTGTCGACCGCCAGCCCGAAGGTGAGCCGCTCTACGTCTCCGAGATTCTCGATGCCAGCCCGCAGGGCTGTGTCGTCCATCGGCTGCCCGCGGGCGGCCGCGTTGCGGGCGGCCTCGTCGAGCATGGCCTTGAGCCGGTCGCGCATGTCCGCCGGCATCCGGCTCGGGAAGAACTCCACCGCCAGCGAATAGTCCTTCGAGAGCGGCTCGATGAGCTTCACGGCCGTGGCCAGGTCGGCGGGCGTGCCCGGCTGCGAGAGGATCGCCCAGCCGTCCTTCTCGGCGATCTCCAGGGGCGGAGCGCCCGGCGGGCTGATGCGCCGCACGCCGTCGACGTCTTCCGCGGGCCCGGTCATGCCCTGCAGAGCCCCGAGCAGTTTGTCGAGATCCTTGACCGGCACGAAGGCATGGGCGGTGGGCAGCGGGCCGCCTTCGCTCATCACCACTACGCCCATGGGCCGCTTCACGTCGAGTCCCGCGAGCCCCTTGCCCTGGGTGCCCAGCAGGATGAACGACTCGGCGAAGCCGGCGAGCGTGGGGTTGCGGATCTGCTCGCCGACCCAGGTGAGCTGACTCTTGATGTCGGCATAGGGATCGATCGCCAGCACCGCGATCGCGTCGGCCGCCACGACCGTGGCCGGCGGCAGGGAGGCGGTGGCCAGCACGCACGCCAGCGCGGCGGCCGCACGTCGGACGGGGGCGGAACGAAGCGATCGCATGCGGGCTCCTCTTGCAGGCAGGGGCGCGGAAAGGGGCGATTCCATCACGGCCGCAGTCTACCAGAACCGGCGAACCGGGCCCGCAGCGGGTATCCTGCCGCGAGGTCCTTCCCATGCAGCCGCCGCTGTCCCACCCCGCCGCTCCCGAACTCGAAGCCCTCCTCAGGTCGTCGCGGTCGCCGCGGCTGCGACTGCAGGCACTGCTCTACGTGCTCACCTGCCTGACCACGTTCGCCGCCGGCACCGTCGGCTGGCAGCCGCTGGTCCTCGGCGTCGACGACATCGCCGCCGACATGATGACGCACTGGCAGCGGGGCCTCGGCTACATGGCCGCGGTGATGGCGGTGCTCAGCGGCCACGAGGCGGGCCACTACATCGCCGCGCGGCTGCACGGCATCCCGGCCACGCTGCCCTTCTTCATGCCGGTGCCCGTGCTCCTCACCGGCACGCTCGGCGCCGTGATCGGCATGGAGGGCGCGCGGGCCAACCGCCGGCAGCTGTTCGATATCGCGCTGGCGGGGCCGCTGGCCGGCCTCGCGGTGGCCCTGCCCCTGGTGGCGTATGGGCTGGTTTCGGGCGGCGGTCCCGACGCCGACAATCCCTTCGCGATGCCGCCGCTGGCGCGGTGGCTGCAGGGGCTCGTGCGGCCCGATCTGCCGGCGGCCACGAGCGTGGCGCCCAACTGGGCGCTGATGGCGGGCTGGGTGGGGCTCCTCGTGACCGGGCTCAACATGATCCCGCTCAGCCAGCTCGACGGGGGCCACATCTGCCGCGCCGTGTTCGGCCGCCGCGGCGACTGGGTCGCCCGCACCGTGCTCCTCGGGTCGATGGCCGCCGTCGTCGTGGCCGGCCGCTACAACTGGGTGGTGATGCTGGTGCTGGTCACGCTGATGGGGGTCGATCACCCGCCGATCCGCGACGAGGACCGGCCGCTCGGGCGCTGGCGGACGATCCTCGGCGTGGCCGCCTTCCTGATCCCGCTGGTCACCTTCATGCCCGAGCCGATGCGGCTCCCGTGAGGGGCTCCCCTGCCGCCCGTTTCAACCGGCAACCGCCCAGGAATTGCCCGGGGCGAACCCGATGGTCTCCTTGGGCGTAGAGTCGGAGGCGGCATGCCCGCCCCCAGTCGTTCCCTGCCGGGTGTGCCATGTCTGCTCGTCGCCGCCGTCGTCCTTCGTCCAGTGATCGCCTCCGCCTTGAGCCGCTCGAGCCCCGGCAGGTGCTGGCGAGTTTTGTGGCGGTCGGGAGCGAGATCAACGCTGCCGGCGGGCCGCTGGTGCGGTTGGTGAACGCCGAGACCGGCCAGGTGGCCGCGGAGATCCTCGCCTTCGAGCAGGCGTTTCGCGGCGGAGTCCGCGTGGCGATGGCCAACGTGGACGGCGTGGCGGGCGACGAGATCCTCGCGGCATCGGGTCCAGGACGCACCGGCGAGATCCGGGTGTTTCAGGCGGTCACGGCGGGCGCCACCACGACGCTCCGTGAACTTCCGGCGTTCCGCCTCCTGCCGTTCGGACCGGGGTATCGCGGGGGCGTGGAGCTCGCCGCCGGCGACCTCGACGGCGATCGCAATGCCGAGATCGTGGCGGCCAAGTCGTATGGTTCGCGGGTGAACGTGTTCCGCGCGTCCGCCATCGGCGCACCCCCCGCGGCCACGCCCTCCCAGACCTTCCGGCCGTTCGATCGTGAGCACCTCGGCGGCGCGACCGTGGCCGTCGGCGACTTCGGCACCTTCTCCGATGGCCGTACCGTCGATGCCACGCGGCCCGACGGCCGTCTCGAGATCGTGGTCGGCAGCGGCGGCGGTGTGCGGCCGACCGTGACCGTCTACGACGCCTCGGCCGCAACGCCGCGGGCGGTCGATCAGATCCGGCCCTTCGCGGCGCAGGACGGCTTCATCGGCGGCGTGTCGGTGACGACGGGCCGCTACGACGCCGACGCGATCGACGACATGGTGGTGTCGTCGGGGGCGGGTGGCCCGGGCACGGAGGTGTACGACGGCCGCGTGGCCGCGGGCGACAACACCCGGCTCGCGCGGTTCGCCGCCTTCGCGAATCTGCCGCGGGCGCGGGCCGCCGCGTTCGCCACGGGCATCGATCGCAATGGCGACGGCCGGATCGACGGCTTCGTGGCGACGCAGGGCCTCGGCGGCTCCGGCGGCACGGCGCTCGTCTCGCAGGCGGGCGTCCGCACGCAGGCCTTCGCGACCGCACCCGGTGCCCTGCGTGTGGGCGGGCCGCGAATCTCGCTCACCGATTTCACGACCACCCTCAGCGGCATCCAGTATCGGGTGACGCAGCCCGGCAGCGGCTCGATTCCCACGGCCGGCCAGACGGTGCAGACCCACTACACGGGCTGGCTCCTCGACGGCTCGAAGTTCGACAGCTCCCGCGACCGGGGCACGCCCTTCTCCTTCGTGCTCGGACAGGGCCAGGTGATCGCGGGCTGGGACGAGCTGATCGCGACGATGCGGCCCGGCGAGCGTCGCACCGCGATCATCCCGGCCAACCTCGCCTACGGCAGCACGGCGCGGCCCGGCATCCCGGCCAACTCCCCGCTCGTGTTCGACATCGAGCTGCTCTCGGCCTCGTGATGCCGGCTCAAGTCGCGGCCGCGCCGATCAGCGGCGGCGGATGGTGACATCGAGCTGGCCGTCGTTGTCGCCGAGCTGCGTCCAGTCGTCGGCGCAGCGGAGGAAGAGCCGGCCATCGGCGGCCGCGGTGAACTCCCCCGTGGCGGCCAGCGGCAGCTCGGGCTCGAGCGCGAAGTCGTGGAAGATCGTGCCCACGAGGCGGCCATGCCCCGCCGCATCGCCCTCGGCGGTGAGCGGCGCCGCCGCCGGGCCCGTGCGCCACGTGCCCTCGGCGAGCACCTCGTAGGTTCCGCCGCGCTCCAGCGTCACGCCCGTCGCCTGCCAGCCGGCGGCCGCCCTCACCCGCGTCTTCTGGGTGCCGCCGGGGGCGAGCGTGCGAAACGCCGCCTTCCACGGCCAGGCGGTGAGGTCGGCGCGGTAGCCGTTGCCCACCGTCTCGAGCAGCCGGTCGTATTCGAACGACACCTCGCGGGCGACCGGCCCGTAGGTGGCCTCGAACGAGGCGCCGGGCCGCTGCTCCATCAGCGCCACCGCCAGCGGGCGGAAGCGGTCGGAGTAGTTGGGGTTGTTGGCGAGCAGGTAGCACAGCGCCCACCGCCATGCGTAGTCCTGCCACGATCCGGCCGGCTCCTGGCCGGGCACCGCGATCTCGCCGAGCGTCCGCTTTCGCGGGGCATTCTGCAGGTAGCCCATCACGAGCGGATCAATCGCCACCGCGTCGTCGCCGTCGCGCCACGAGTTGCCCAGTTCGGCCACGCCCTCTGAGAGCCAGGTGGGGCCGGTCGAGCCGAACGTCAGGTGGCAGAAGCCGTGCACGCACTCGTGCTGGATCACGCCGTGGTCGGCGCAGGAATAGAGCACCGCGCGGCGGGCGGGTCCGAGCGACGTGTTGAAACACACGCCCTCGCGCCGTCGGATCTTCTCCACGCCGAGCGGCTCCTCGAGCAGACCCGCGGGCCAGGCCGCGAGGTCGCGGACGATGAAGCCCTCCACCGTGCCGCCAGCCTTGCGTCCGAAGAACCGTTCGAGCACGCCCACCATCCGCTCGAGCTTGTCGCGGATCACCGCCCACTCGCGGTCCGACACGTCGGTGAGGAAGGCGAAGTGCTGCGACCGCACGAGCCGCGGCTCCGCTGGGGGCCTGTCGGAGAGCGAGCGGTGGCGGTTTTCGAGCGCGTCGTCTCCGCGAGCGGCCGCCCGCGGTGCGCGGTTCTCGGCCGCGAGCCGGCGGGCGACCACGTCGCCGGTGTCGAGCCGCACCGCCTCGAGCCGCGACACCACCGCGCCGGGCTCGAGCGTCCGGAGGTCGTGGCTCTCGAGGGTGGCCCGGGTGTCGGCGACGAGCGTGCCGGTGACGACCGTGCGCTTCGGGAATGGCGTGCCGGCCGGAAGCTCCACGGCGAGGCGGGTCTTGCCCGCGCGGAGCACGCCGGCGGTGACCACGCCGTCGGCGGCCGCCTTCCCTTCTGGCGGCCCGTGGGGCCACGCGACGCCGATGGTGGCGGCGTCGGCATCGACGATCGTGATGTCGGCGGCGGCGCCCGCGGCCGCACCCTTCGCCGTGAGCAGGATGCGGAATCGCACCACCTGCCCGGGCTCGAGCGTCGCGGGCTCGACGACTCCGCCGATGGCGATCTCGGCCGGGAAGGCGAGCAGCCGGCCGTCGGCGAGCGGCACCCCCTGCTCACCGGCCCGCTGCACGCGGACCTCGTGCCGCGTGCCGTCCTCGTCCCGCACGGTGACCCGGTTGCCGGCCACCGCCTCGACCGTGCCGGTGAGCGTGAGCCGCTCGGCGATCGAGACCTGTCCGAAGGCAGGTCCGCCGGCACACGCCGCGAGGGCGAACACCTTGAACCATGAGACCAGCGCGGCAGCAGGGCGCATCGGGGCCTTCGTCTGGTCGATGGGCGGGCTTCGTCGACGAGCCCTACTTCGCCGGCGGCTCCGCGGGCATGGCCGCGCCTTCCGCCTCGGCGGCGGCCCGCGCCGCCTGCTCCGACTGCCGCGCCTGGTCCTCCGACACGACCGCAGGTTTCGGCGGGCCGCTCTGGCCGCCGCCGCAACCGCTCGCGACCAGCGATGCCAGGCAGATGGCGCGGGTACCGGACGTGATCAACGCGAAGCGGTCCATGGCGGGATCCTCAACACGGGGCATGGGACGGGGGGCAGAGGGAGATCGCAGGGAGCGGGTCACAGTTCGCCGGACGCGAACGGCTGGCCATCGTCGCGGCGGCAGGCGCGCTCGAAGACGACCGGATCGACCGTGTAGGTCACCCACCGGACCGATCCGTCGCCCATCACGAAGCACACGCCGCTGGAGTGCGACGAGCCGAAGATGTCGGAGGAATCGGTGACGTCGGCGTTCGGCCGCAACGACGGATGTTGGGAGTCGGGCTTAGGCACCTTGTTCTGGTTTCCGATGCGCCGCACCTCGTTGTCGGCCCAGCCGGTCGAGGCGTAGGTCTCGTTCTCGTCAAAGGGTTTGGCGAAGTCGCGGGGATTGATCTGCTTCTCGCCGAGCATGATCGTGTTCGAGAGACCGTCGCGGGCATGCGCCGGCCGCACCTGGCCGGCGCCGGTGCGAATGATCAGTCCGGAAAGCCCTGCGAAGGGCGATGCGCTCGTGGTCGGCGGGCTCTCACGCGACCCACTGCCGTGGCCGCTGTTCGAGGCGTAGTCGGTTCGCGCGCGGCCGAGGTCCGTCGGGCCGGGCGATCGCCGCGTGGGGCAGTACATGATCGGGATGGCCGTGCTGCGGACGACCGCGTGGCCGGCCGACGTCATCGGCTGGTCGTAGATCACCTGCCCCTCGATGAACGGCAGGATCTGATAGCCCCACGACCATTCCGCGCGGTCGAGGTCGGCCGGACCGCAGCAGCCGCCTTGGGCGAGCGACGGCCCAGCGGTGCATTGCTTGTGGCTAGGCTGCTGCCCTCCGGCCTCGTAGCAGGCATCCTTGCCGGCGGGCGGAAAGTAGCCCATCGACTCCATCGAGCGGATGGCGCCGAGGCCGAGTTGCCGCACGCCGGAGGCGCAGCTCGTCCGTCGCGCCGACTCCCGCGCCGACTGGACCGCGGGCAGGAGCAATCCGATCAGGACCGCGATGATCGCGATCACCACGAGGAGTTCCACGAGCGTGAAACCATGACGACGAACGATGGCAGGCATTGAGACTTTCCCCCCTAACGGATCCGAACGCCCGGCGACGCCGCGGCGGGCTGTTCCCGGGCCGCCCTGATTCTACGATCCTGATGCGAAAAGTTCATGCCGCGGGTTTCGCCGCCCGTGGCCACGCTCGCCCGGCGGCGCCAGCCCCGGTCGTTGACGCTGATTTTCCCCGCTTCCACAATCGGCTTCGATCCCCGCCCCGCCGCCCGCCCAAGGAGGATTCCCGGTGCACGCCCCCGCCAACTTCGTGGAACTCGAGGATGCCGAGGTCTGGTCCGCCATCGCCGCCGAGCAGGTGCGGCAGCAGGAGGGCCTCGAGATGATCGCCAGCGAAAACTTCACGAGCCCGGCGGTGATGCAGGCCGTGGGCAGCGTGCTCACCAACAAATACGCCGAGGGCTACCCCGGCCGGCGGTACTACGGCGGCTGCGAGGTCGTCGACAAGGTGGAAGACATCGCCCGCGACCGGCTCAAGAGCCTGTTCGGAGCGGAGCACGTGAATGTGCAGCCGCACTCCGGTAGCCAGGCCAATGCGGCGGTGTATCTGGCCGCGATCCAGCCGGGCGACACCGTTCTCGCCTTCGACCTCGCCCACGGCGGTCATCTCACGCACGGCATGAAGCTCAACGCGTCGGGAGTGTTCTATAAGTTCGTCCACTATGGCGTTCGCCGCGACGACTGCCTCCTCGACTTCGACCAGGTGGCGAGTCTCGCCCGCGAGCACAAGCCGAAGCTGATCGTGGCCGGGGCGAGCGCGTATCCCCGCGAGATTCCCCACGGCCGGTTCGCCGAGATCGCTCGCGAGGTGGGGGCGAAGCTGCTGGTCGACATGGCCCACTACGCGGGCCTCGTGGCCGCCGGCATTCACGACAACCCGGTGCCCGTGGCCGACTTCGTCACGAGCACCACCCACAAGACGCTCCGCGGCCCCCGCGGCGGGATCGCGATGTGCCGCGAGGCCCATGCGAAGGATCTCGACCGCTCGGTGTTTCCCGGCCAGCAAGGCGGCCCGCTGATGCACGTGATCGCCGGCAAGGCGGTGGCCTTTGGCGAGGCGCTGCGGCCCGAGTTCAAGGCCTACGCGAAGCAGGTCGTGGCGAATGCGAAGGTGCTCGCCGAGGCGCTCGCCTCCGGCGGCGTGCGGCTCGTGAGCGGCGGCACCGACAACCACCTGATGCTAGTGGACGTCACGCCGCTGGGGATTGGCGGCAAGATCGCCGAGCAGACGCTCGACCGCTGCGGGATCACCTGCAATAAGAACATGATCCCCTACGACGAGCGGAAGCCGATGGATCCCTCCGGCATCCGCCTCGGCACGCCGGCGCTCACCACCCGCGGCATGGGCGGCGATGAGATGAAGCGGATCGCCCAGTGGATCCTGCGGGCGCTCAAGCACACCGACGACGCGGCCGTGGTGGAGACCACCCGTCGCGAGGTGGCCGAACTCGCCGAGCAGTTCCCGGTGCCAGCCGCCAAGCTCCAGGCCGGCGCCGAGGCCGTGGCCTGACGCCGATCGGGCTCATCACGTATCGGATCAGCTGGCCTGCAGCGTCTCGATGCTGTTGATGTGCACGAGCGAGCACGTCACGCTGCGGTCGTCGTCGGGGTAGTAGACGATCATCCTGCTCTTCATCACGAAGGCGGACTCGGGGTGCCGGATCTCGTGGACTTCGCCGTTCGACATGCGGACGACGAACGGCTCGAACGGTTCGCGTCGCAGATACTCTTTGATGGTCTCGGCGTTCATCGCGACGCTCCGGAGGGGCGGGCGGGTTGATGTACAGGCGAACATTATAAGGCCGGGTAGTGGCCCGTGCAACGCTTGGCGAGCCGAGACCGCGACCAGCAGATCCATCGATGAATGTCTGTGAAACCAGGCCTGGAACTAAGGCTGGCGATGCTGCCTGTATCATGGCGGAAATGAAGAGCCCCGCCCGGTCCCAATCCCTGCCGTCCACCATCGTTCGCATCGGACTCGTGCAGTCGGCCTGCACCGGCGATCGCGAGGCCAATATCGCTCAGGCCATCGCCGGCGTCGCCGCGGCCGCGAAGCAGGGGGCGCAGGTCGTCTGCCTGCAGGAACTCTTCGCCGGCGAGTATCCCTGCCAGGCCGAGGACCACGGGAAGTTCGCCGAGGCCGAGTCGGTGCCGGGGCCGCTCACCGACCGGCTCGCCGCCGCCGCGAAGGCGCACGATGTGGTGCTCGTCGGCAGCGTGTTCGAGCGGCGAAGCGCTGGGCTCTTTCACAACACCGCGGTGATCTTCGAGGCCGACGGCTCCACGGCCGGCGTGTATCGCAAGATGCACATCCCCGACGACCCGCACTACTACGAGAAGTTCTACTTCGCGCCGGGCGACACGGGCTTCATGAGCGTGGCCACGAGCCGGCTCGCCGTCGGGCCGCTCGTCTGCTGGGACCAGTGGTATCCCGAGGCCGCGCGGCTCACGGCGATGGCCGGCGCCCAGGCGATCTTCTATCCCACCGCGATCGGCTGGCTCGACGGCGAGGAGTCGCTCCATCGCGAGCAGTATGAGTCGTGGGACACGATGCTCCGGAGCCACGCGATCGCCAACGGTGTGTTCGTGGTGGCGGTCAACCGCACTGGCCGCGAAGGGCCGCTGCAGTTCTGGGGCGGGAGTGTCGTCTACGCGCCCAATGGGGAATGCCTGCTCAAGGCATCGCACGAAGAGCCGCTCACGGCCGTGGTCGACTGCGACCTCGCTCGCATCGAATGGTCACGGACGCGGTGGCCATTTTTCCGGGACCGGCGGATCGACGCCTACGACGGCCTGCTCGGCCGCTGGGGCCGGTGACCCATGACCGCCTTCCGACTGCCGGCGGAATGGGAGCCGCACGCGGCCACGTGGATCGCGTGGCCGCACCGCCGGGCCACGTTCCTCGGGCCCTTCGCGGAGATCCCGCCGGCTTATGAAGCACTCGCGCGGCTGATCGCCCGGTATGAGCCGGTGCGGATCATCGGCTCGGCCGACGTGCTCGCCGCGCCGCGGGCGGCGCTCGCCGACGCCATGAATGTGTCGTTCGTCGAGATGCCCACCAGCGACTCGTGGGTCCGCGATACCGGGCCGGTGTTCGTCGTGCCCCGCGACGGAACATCCACCACGCCGCCCCGGGCCGTCTGCTGGAACTGGAATGCCTGGGGCGGCAAGTATCCGCCGTGGGACGCCGACGCGGGCGTGTCGCGCGGGATCGCGAAGCATCTCGGGCTCGCCACCGATGAGCTGGGCGTCGTGCTCGAAGGGGGGGCGATCGAGACCGACGGTGACGGCACGCTTCTGGCCAACGAGCGGTGCGTGGTCGATCCGAAGCGAAACCCAGATCTCGACCGCGACGCGATGGAAGCCATCCTCCGTAAGCACCTTGCGATCGACCGCGTGATCTGGCTCGGCGGCGAACTCGCCGGCGACGACACCGATGGCCATGTCGACCAGATCGCGCGGTTCGTGGCTCCGGGCCGTGTGCTCGCCGCCTGCCAGCCCGACCGGCTCGACCCCAACCACGAGTCACTCGACGCCAACCTCGCGATCCTCGCCGCCGCCACCGACGCCCGCGGCCGCCGCCTGGAGGTGATTCCCGTCCACATCCCGGCGCGGTTCGCCTTCGAGGGCACGCAGCTCCCGGCGAGCCACCTCAACTTCCTCGTGGGCAATGGCTTCGTGGCGGTGCCGGTGTTCGGTGGCCTGACCGACGAGCCGGCCCTGCGGACGCTCGGGGCCTGCTTTCCCGGCCGCGCGATCGAGCCGTTCGACTGTGCGGCGCTCGTCCGGGGCCGCGGTGGCATCCACTGCGTGACGCGGGACGAGCCGGCGGTTCACTCGTTCCGCTGAATCCCGCAGGTTTTCGGCCTTGCCCCGCCGCCGCCCGTGGGCGACCATGACGGGCTCACGACGGTCGGCGAGGAGCGGTGCGATGCAGCAGATGGGCGAAGTGGCACAGGGGGCGGCGACGCTGCTCGCGCGGCTCATGCTCACGGCGGTGTTCGCCCACTCCGTGTCGACGAAGGTCATGCAGTTCTCGGCCACGGCGGCCTACATGCAGCAGGAAGGCGTGCCGGTGCCGAAGTTCGCGCTCTTCGCCGCGATCGGCCTGCTCTTGATCGGCTGCCTGACGCTGATCCTCGGTGCCTGGACGCGGATCGGGGCGACGTTCCTGCTCGTGTTCATCGCCGCGGCCACCTTCTACTTCCACGACTTCTGGCGGCTCGCCGACCCGGGCCAGCGACAGCTGCAGATGTTCCAGTTCATGAAGAACGTGGCGATCGGCGGCGGCCTCTTGTCGCTCGCCGCGTTCGGCGGCGGGCCGTGGAGCGTAGACGGCTGGATCGCGCTGAAGCAGGAAGAAGCCGAGAGTTCGCCGAAGCCGCGGGCCGCCGCCAAAACGACGTAGGCCACGCGCCGCGGCGGCCGGGGCTCGGCACCGCGGCACCACCAGGGGGATTCCGATGACGATGCCGACGATCCTCGTGCGGGCGACCGCCTGCGCCGTGATGTGTGCCGCGACCGCATGCCTCGCCGCCGACCAGCCGCCCCTCTCCGGAGAAGCCTCGATGCCCGTGCCAACCGTGACGCCCTTCGGCACGCTCCCCGACGGCCGCGAGGCCCACCTCTACATGCTCGAGGTGCCGGCCGGCTGGAAGACGACGATCACCGACTACGGCGCGATCGTGACCTCCTTCCTCGTGCCATCGAAGGATCCTGGCGGCAAGCCCGTCGACGTGGTTCTCGGCTTCGACACGCTCGACGGCTACGTGAAGGGGCATCCGTATTTCGGGGCGATCTGCGGCCGCTACTCCAACCGCATCGCGGCGGGCCGCTTCGAGCTCGACGGCAAGGCGTTCGCGCTCGCCACGAACAACGGCGCCAACCACCTCCACGGCGGCGTGAAGGGGTTCGACAAGCAGCTCTGGAAGGGCACGCCGAAGGCGACGGATCGCGGGCCCGCGGTGGAGTTCGAGCTCGTCTCGCCCGCCGGCGACGAGGGCTATCCCGGGCGGCTCGTGGCGAAGGCGGTGTACACGCTCACGCCCGCCGGTGAACTGATCGTGGAGATGACGGCCACCACCGACGCGCCGACCATCGTGAACCTCGTCAACCACTCCTACTGGAACATGGCGGGCCACGGCTCCGGTTCCATCGCCGGCCAGGCACTCGCCGTCGAGGCCGACCGCTACCTGCCCGTCGACGCCGGCGCCATCCCGACCGGCGAGTTCGCGCCGGTCGAGGGCACGCCCTTCGACTTCCGCCCCGAGCGGTCGCCCTGGGGCACCTGCGGCCCGGCGATCACGGCGATTCCGCCCGATGCCGGCCCCGACACGCCGACGGGTGTCGACCACTGCTACGTGGTTCGCGGCTGGCAGCCGGATGGAAAGCTCCGCCCGGCGGCCACCTTCCGCGACCCGGCGAGCGGCCGCACGCTCGAGGTGCTCTCCGACCAGCCGGGCGTGCAGGTCTACATGGGCGGCTTCCTCGACGGCTCGCTGACGGGGAAGGGGGGCGCGGTCTACGCCCGCAACGGCGGCCTCTGCCTCGAGACGCAGAAGTTTCCCGACAGCGTGCACCATCCCGAATGGCCGAGCCCGCGGCTCGATCCCGGCCAGACCTACCGGCACACGATGGTGCATCGCTTCACGCGGTGATCGCCGTCAGCGTTTCGGCCTGCGGCCCACGGGCAGCGCGCCGGTGCCGCTCTCGTCGAGAAACCCGAGCGAGTGGATTCCCGTGGTGGCGAGCCCGCCCACGCGACCGAAGGTGAGCGTGAGCTCGTAGATGCCGGTGGAGCCTGTGCGGCCCGAGCCCGCCCGCTTCGCAGCGTAGGCGTCGTTGCCCGCGCCCGACACGCCCACGTAGTAGGTGCCCGTCGTCCGGGCGGTGAAGGAGAGCAGGCTGTCGGCCGACCCGGCCACGTCGCCGTTGCTCGCGAGCTGCCTGCCGGCGGCGTCGAACAGCCGCAGGGTGCTGTCGAGCAGGGACGTCGTGGCCAGCGATCGCGCATCCACGTCGATGGTGACCTGCTGTCCCGCCGCGAGCCTGATGCGGTAGACGTCGACGTCGCGGAGGCCGCGGATGCCGTCGCCGATCCGGGCGGCCAGTCGGACCGCGCCGCTTTCCTGGCGGGCGAGCGCATACGCCTTTGCGATCGTGTCGCCGACGTCCCGGGCTGGCCGCACGACCGACGCCGTGGGGGGCTGCGGTGGTGTCGGGGGCGTGGCGCTGCGTTGGATCGCGCGGACCGCCGCGGCGGCGTCGAGCAGCCCGCCCGTGACCGTCTTGCCCGCGAGCGCGGGGAGTCGCGTGGTGGTGGAGAGAATCGCCCCGCGGATGGCCGTCGCCGAGGCGGCCGGGTTCGCGGCGGCCAGAAGCGCGATCGTGCCCGTGACGTGCGGCGTTGCCATCGAGGTGCCGCTGTAAGTGGCGTAGCTGCCGCCCGGGATCGTCGAACGGATCGCCACACCCGGCGCGGCGAGGTCGACATGAACAGGGCCGTAGTTCGCGAAGGACGGCAACCTGTTGTCGCGATTCGTCGCCGTCACCGTGATCACCGCGTCGAGATCCTCGTTGGCGGGATAGTTCGCCCGCCGGTCACCGTTGATGCCGTCGTTGCCCGCGGCGGTCACGAACAGGATGCCGGCCGCACTCCCGTCGGCGATCGCGGCCCGCAGCGCGAGCGACCGGTCGCCGCCCCCCCAGCTGTTGTTGGTGGCGACCACGTTCACGCCGAACTCGCGCCGCATCCGCGTTGCGTAGGAGATTGCGGCGATCGCGTCGCTGGTGTAGCCGTTGCCCTCGGAGTCGAGGAACTTCAGCCCCATGATCGACACCTGCCAGGCCACGCCCGTCACGCCGACGCCGTTGTCGCCCACGGCGCCGATGGTGCCGGCCACGTGCGTGCCGTGGCCGTCGTCGTCCATCGGGTCGGCGTCGTCGTTGGCGAAATCCCAGCCGTGCACGTCGTCCACGAAGCCGTTGCCGTCGTTGTCGATGCCGTCACCGGGCACCTCGCCGGGGTTCCGCCAGACGTTGGCCGCAAGATCGGGGTGGGTGTAGTCGAAGCCGCTGTCGATCACCGCCACCACCACGCTCCGCGAGCCCGTGGTCACGTCCCAGGCCGCCACGGCCGCGATGTCGGCGCCGCTGGTGCCGCCCGACTGGCCGGTGTTGCGGAGCCCCCACTGCTCCCTGAACGACGGGTCGTTCGGCACGGCCGTGGGACGGATCGCGACGTCGGGCTCGATGCCCGCCACGCCGTCGATGCCGGCGGCCCAGGCCTGCATGGCCCCAGGCGAGACGCCGGGGGCCACGACGAGTTCGAGGCCGGTGCCGAGCCGTTCGGTCCGCCATCCCGCCTCGGCCATGGCGGCCAGTGGTCGCTCGCTCCGCACGATCCACGTGTCGGCTCGCGCCGGCACCATCGCGCCCTCCCATGCCACGAGCCCGATCGCCGCGGGGCAGGAGCGGCGCTCAAGCCCCTCGACGCCGAGGCGGTGACCTGCGGCCGGGCGGCGGGCGGTGCGGAGGGGTCGCGTCATGATGTCGCGGCAGGTGCGGATTCGCGGGAACCCAGGCCCCGGGCTATCCTTCCATCGGCCCGATTGACCCGCGATCACACTCCGAGAGCCATCGACCATGGTGTTTCCCGTCGGCGACGACAACTCCGACCGCCGGACATTTCCGTTCGTGACGATTGCGCTGATCGCCGCCAACGTGTTCGTGTTCGTCGTCCTCCAGGGGATGGGCGCCAACGAGGCCTTCACGATGGCCTACGTGCAGGTGCCCCGGGAGATCATCACCGGCACCGACATCGTCACCGAGCCGTCGATGAAGACGGTCCACACGCCCCAGGGCGACATCCAGATCCAGGATCCGGGGCTGATGCAGACGCCGGTGCCGCCGTGGATGACGCTGTTCACCGCCATCTTCATGCACGGCAGCATCATGCACCTGCTCGGCAACATGTGGTTCCTGTGGATCTTCGGCGACAACATCGAAGACGATATGGGCCACGTCCGCTACCTGCTCTTCTACATCGCCACGGGCGTGATCGCGTCGCTGGCGTTCGTGGTGCTCAACAGTTCGGGCGAGGCCTCGCTCACGCCGTGCCTCGGCGCGTCGGGCGCGATCTCGGGCGTGCTCGGAGCCTACCTGGTGCTCCACCCGCACAGGCGGGTGAGCGTGATTCTGCTGCGGATGATGGTCGACGTGCCCGGCTACGTGGCCGTGGGCATCTGGTTTCTGTTCCAGCTGGTCAGCGGGTTTCTCGACCAGGCCGGCGGCGGCGGCGTGGCCTACTCGGCCCACATCGCGGGCTTCGTGGCCGGCATGATCCTCGCCAAGCCGATGAGCTTCGCCTGGGCCCGCGAGGAGACCGATCCGCTGATCGTGCTCCGCAAGCCCACGGTCGTCGACCGGCTCGAGCACCGCCGCTGGTGACTGCGGCTGTCGCGGCCTCCTGCCCGGAAAGCGTCACGGCGTGAGCCGTACGGCTGCATCGCACCAGACTATTTCCACTGCAACGCCGTGAGCCCCTTCACGTCGCGGACGTAGAGATCGCGGCCCTCGATCGCGAGGTGCGCCCAGCTCTCCTCGGCAGCCACCTTGGCCTCGCCGAGCAGCTCGAACGCCTCGGGCGTAGCTCGGATGAGCCGCAGGTCGCCGGTCTCGTCGAGCGCGAGGATCCGGTCGCCCAGGGCCACCATGCTCCAGTAGCGGCCAAACGGCTTCGTGATCCAGGCCTCCTTGCCGGTCGCGAGGTCGAGGCAGGCGAACCGCTGATTCCGCAGGTGCACGTAGGCGTGGCCACCGATCACGATCGGCGTCGACATGTAGCCCTGGATCTTGTTCCGCCAGATCTGCTCGACCGGCTTCCCGACGTTGGTCGGATCGACGGCGAACAGGAACGAGCCGCCGCCGTAGCTCGTG
>JBJTRH010000407.1:0-4840 GCA_046076065.1 Planctomycetaceae bacterium
GGCTCGCGCACGGGCGACCGCTCGGCCACGCCCGGGGCAAGCGTCTCGACCGGTCGGCGCAGGTCGCTTACGACCGGCCCCTTCCCGTCGAGCGGGTTGCCGAGCGGGTCGAGCACGCGGCCGACCACCGCGTCGCCCACCGGCACCGAGAGCAGCCGGCCGGTGCTCTTCACCTCGTCGCCCTCGGTGACCTTGAGGTAGTCGCCGAGGATGATCACGCCGACGGAGTTTTCCTCGAGGTTGAAGGCGAGCCCGGTGATGCCGCCCGGGAATTCGACCATTTCACCGGCCATCACGCCGGACAGGCCCCAGACGCGGGCGATGCCGTCACCCACTTCGAGGACGCGGCCGACCTCGCGGACGTCGATGCCCGACTGATAGCGGGAGATTTCCTCGCGGAGGACGGATGCGATTTCGTCGGTCAGGTGTGCCATGAGTATTCCCCGTTCTGGATGGCGTGGACGTTTCGTTCGTGGAGACGGCCGCCGAGACGGGCCAGGCCCGTGGCGACCGACTGGTCGTAGATGGTGTCGCCGACGCGGACGATCAGTCCGCCGATGATCGCGGGATCGACCGCGAACGACGGCACGAGTGAGGCCGACAGGGCCTTCTCGGTCTCGGCCACGATGCGGGCCTGGTCGGCAGCCTCGAGCGGCACGGCCGTCGTGAAGGTGGCCTGCCTGCGGCCGTCGCGCTCGTCGGCGAGCCGCTCGGCGGCGTCGACCACCGCACCCAGCATTCCCAGCCGGCCGTGGCGGGCGAGCACGTGCAGGGCATTGGTGGTGGTGGGCTTCAGCCGCCCTCCGGCGAGCCTGTCGATGATCCGGTCCTTCTCTTCGGCGGCGATCTTAGGCGACGCGAACACGACCACCGCCTCGGGCACCTGCGGCAGCACCTCGCGGGCGAGCTGGCCGAGCTCGCCGATCACCTCGCGGCGGCAGCCCGCGGCATCGGCGGCTTCGACGATCGCCTGCGCGTAGATCTTCGCCACGCGGTCGGCGGCGATGTCGATGTGGCCGGTCGGCTTGCTGGTGGTGGTCATGCTGGTGTGATCCGGATGCGGTCGACTGCCCGTTCGTGGACTAGTTCACGCTCGGCCGGCTCGATAGGCCGGCGACCGACTCGCGGACGAGGCGGGCCTGCTCGTCGGCGCCGAGCTTGTCTCGGAGAAACTTGCCGGCAACCTCCACCGCCAGGTGCCCAGCCTTCTCAGCGATCTGGGAGAGGGCGTCTTCCTTGGCGAGCAGGATCTCGTGCTTGGCACGGTTCCGCTCGTCTTCAGCCGCCTTCCTCGCTTCGGCGACGATGGACTGCTTGGTGCTCTCGGCGTCGCGGCGAGCCTCCTCGAGCATGCCGCGAACCTCCTCCGAGGCCTCGGCCAGCCGCCGCTCGTAGGACACGAGCATCCGCTTTGCCTCCTCGTTGGCCGCCTTGGTCTCGGCGATCTGACGGGCAATGCCGTCTTCCCGCTTCTCGAGCCCCTGCATGATCGGCTTCCACGCGAACTTGGTCAGCAGTCCGAGCAGGCCGAGGAACACGGCGAATGACCAGATGGCGAGGTCGGTCTGGAACCAGGCCGGGCTCTCGAAGTCCTTCTGGGCGACGCCGGCGGGAGCGTTGTGGCCGATCTCGGGTCCGTGGCCGTCGCTGGCCATGGCCGCACACGCGGCCACAGCCACGATCACCACGGCGCAGGTGAGGCGGGAAAACTGAAGCGGGCGGCGACGAGTCACGGTCGGTGCTCCGGTCGGTCGGACGTGATGGGCGTGGTGTGTTGAGGGCATCAACGTGGCGCGAAACGCGGTCTCGCAACGGTTCGCGGCTAGCTGCCGCCGGCCCGGGGCGGGAAGCCTTGCGGCCTCAGCCCCGGGCGGCGGAACGGACGGGTCCGGACCCCGCAGGAGCGGGCGCCCGGACAGGCTCACTTAGTCGAGCAGATGAACAGCGCGTAGAACGTGAAGCCTTCGATGAGGGCGGCAGCGATGATCATCGCAGTCTGGATGCTGCCGGCCACCTCGGGCTGCCGCGACATACCCTCGTAGGCGGCTGCAGCGAGCCGGCTGATGCCGAGCGCGGCGCCGATCACCACCAGGCCCACGCCGAACGAGGCAGTCAGGTCGATGAGCGAGCGGCCGCCGGCGACTTCCTGGGCGCTGGCGACGTCGGCACAGAGAAACATGACGGCCACGGCGGCCACGGCAGACAGCGTGCGGATCGAGAGCAGCGAACGGATCATCAATCGGACTCCTTGGAAAAAGGGACCGGGCGGACGCCCGGATACGGGAAATGAGAACGAACAGGCTGGTTGTGCGGATCGGGCAAGCGGTGCAGCCTGCCGCCCGAGAGCCCTTGTTGTAGGGATTTCGTGGCGGGTGTGTAGGGCGGTCGCTCCGGATCGCGGTTTTTCTTGCGGGTGGAAAACTCAGTGTTGGTGGACGGCGGCCCCGATGAACAGGGCCGATAGGAACGTGAAGATGTAGGCCTGCAGGAAGGCCACGAACAGTTCCAGCAGGCTGAACAGCGTGCAACTCACGACGCTGATGCCCGTGACGGTCGCCCACAGGCCCATCGAGTAGGAGGCGGCGGCCGAGATCAGGCCCATGATGCCGAGCAGCACGAGGTGGCCGGCGACCATGTTGGCCAGGAGCCGTACGGCGAGGATGCCGTGCTTGATGCACAGGCCGGCCATCTCGATCACGAAGATCATCGGCTTGAGGACGATCGCCAGCGGCAACGGCAGGTCCATCGACGGCACCTGGTTCGCGAAGAACCCGAGGAAGCCGAACTTCATCATGCCGGCCACGACGACCGTGAGCATCGTGACCCCGGCGAGGGCCAGCGTCACGGAGAACGAGGCCGTGGGTGAGCCGGCCCAGGGCACCATGCCGAGCAGGTTGCAGCCGAGCACGAAGAAGAAGAGGGTGAGGAGCAACGGCACAAACCGGTCGCCGTCGTGCACATCGCGATGCACGGCGACGCTGGGCCCGCCGGCCCCCGCCAACGCCGGCGACGCGTGGCCATCGTGGTGCCCGTGATCGTCATGGTCATCGGCATGGTGGCCGTGGTCGTCATGCCCGTGATCGTGGCTGTCGATCGCGGGCCGCGCAATCTGGTCGCGTACGAACAGGATCATGGCCTCGAAGAGATTGGCGAAGGCGCCCTTCGCCGGCTCCCCGGACTGCAGTCGCTTGGCGAGCCGCGTGAACACGAGCAGCAGGATCCCCGCCAGCAGGAGTTCCAGGAGCATGTACTTCGAGACGCAGAAGCCGGTCTTCTTCTCGTAGAGACTGTCGAGCGTGCCGAATGGCTGCGGGATCAGGATTTTCCCGTCCATCGCGTGGTTGAACTCGGCCACGTCGGTGATGTCGGGCCGGCCGTCGCGCAGAAACTGGGGAACCTCTTCGAGCGTCTTCCAGTCCTGACGCCACAGCGCCTTCGGGACCTCGAAAAAGTAGGCGTCCTTGAGGTGGTAGATCGGGTTGTGGTCGGACATGGGGGCTTCGGGTTCCGGCCGGTCGGACGACGGGATCGTCAGGATTCGCGGGGGCGGGGCCAAGAGTGTGCTGGATCGTCCCGGTTCGCGTCAAATTGCCTCTGTGTCACGGGGGCGGGATCGCCCCCCGGACGCCCCCCATGATGATTCGGACGAGGTCGGCCGCAAGCGACACGAGGTAGAAAACCACGAGATACTCCCCGGCGTTCGCAGCCCGGAGATCGGAGCCCCCGCCCTGCAGCCAGCCGAGCCCGAGGAGCGCGGGAAACAGCCGCAGGCAGATCGCCGCAAGGGCGGTCGTCACGCGTCCCGACGGCGTGCTGGCGGGCCACAGGCCGGCAACGCAGGCGCCGATGGTGCCGGTCAGGCACACAGTCGCCGCGAAGGCCACGGCCCGGCGGTGCTCCGGCCCGGCGGGCCCCCGGGCGAGTGCGACGGCGGCGGCGAGGATGACGGCGGCGGGAGCGACCAGTCCGGCAAGCCGGCCACGGACGCGAAGGGATGGGGCGGTCATCCTTCGCGTCCTCGTCCTCGCCCGCTGCCGAGCCGGGACAGCCAGAGCAGCGCGGTGCCGAGCCCGACGACGAACCCGAGTGGTCCAAGGAACCTCGTGCCAAGCCGGACGTCGAGCCAGCCGCCGGCCACTCCGGGCAGGAACATCGCCAGCCCGATGGCCGTGATGCGGGATACCCACACCATCGCCTCGCCGATCGGGGAAACACGGGGCCGCTCGTTCATGCCGGGAGGATAGCCGACCGGCCCGATCCCTGCCGTCGGCGTCCGTCGGGTAAGGTGTCGGTCGTTTTCGGAGCACGTCCGTGGCATCACGCAAGCACCGCCGCCGCCGGGGTCGCCGGCTCGAATCGGGCCCCTCCCTCTCGTCCGCGGCCGATGCGCCGTCGTCCGGCGCGCCGACCATCCTCCGCCTCACCGCCTGCGACGGCAGCATCTGCCACGAATCGACGGTCCTGGCCCCGCAGGAGCTGACGGTCGCCCGGGAGAAGTGGCCCGTCGTCTGGCTCGACGTCGACGGCTTCGAGGACCTCGCCACCATCCGCTCGGTGGGGCAGATCTTCGAGATCGGGGACCTCGCCCTCGAAGACGCAATCACTCCCGACGAGCGGCCGAAGGTGGAGGTCTTCGGTCACCAGGTGCTGATCGCGGTGCGGATGGCCCGCTTCGATGGCGAGACGATCGTCACCGACCCGATGGCGATCTTTCTTGGCGACCGCTACGTGATCACCTTCCACGACCGCACGGTGCCTGACGGCTTCGCGGGCGTCCGCGATCGGATCCGGCACGGCCGCACCCGCCTCGGCCAGGGGCACCTTGGGGCCGACCACCTCT
>JBJTRH010000408.1:0-5370 GCA_046076065.1 Planctomycetaceae bacterium
GCCTCGGGGTCGATCTCGACGGCCTTCTCGATCGTGTTCTTGCGGGTGATCACGAGGTTGCCGCTGGCGTCCCTCACGTCGACCATCCGGTAGCCCACGCCGGGCGGATGGATGTTGTCGCCCCGGCGGAATGCATCATCCATGCCCCGCCGCACCTTGGACTGCAGCTGGGTGATGAACGCCTGGTTCATCGAGCCGATGACCGGCAGGAGGAGCGACGACTGCGGGTTGGCGCTGTCGTAGCCATCGCTGGAGCCGACGACCCGCACACCGGTCGACTCCGCGAGCTCGCCGTGCTGCAATGACTCGATCGTGTTGCGGCTCATGCGGGAGAGCTCGTCGATCAGGAACCACGACACCCCGAACTCATCCCGTCGCTCGACGATCGACTTGGCAACCGTGTAGCCGCGTCGGCAGGCGAGCGTGCCGCTGACGGCGGCGTCGGCGAGGACGTAGTGCCAGGGCACGAAGACGCCGTCCTTCCGGGCCCGATTCAGCACATTGAGCAGCTGCTGGTCGAGCGATCGGGGGTTGGAGTTCTCGTCGCTGAACCGCAGGTAGGCGACCCCGAGGTCGGTCCACACCCTTGGCGCGAAGCCCGGGTCGAACGCCTCCGCCTGCTGCTGCCGGAACCGCCGCTCGAAGTCGTCGGCCATGGCCTCGATCGTGGCGCTGTCCGCCGCGGGCACGGCCGCCGTGCCGGCGAGTTCGGGCCAGAGCCGTGCCTGATTGGTGAGATATGTGCGAGCCAGATCGAGCAGCCCTGGTCGCTCGGGCATGCCGAAGTCGGTGCTCTGCACCCGTCCTCGACGGTGGGGTCGAGGAACATCGCCGCTCGAGCCGGAGAGCTTGGGGTTGGATGGATAAGACGAATCACCGCCGGCGCTGCCGGCGTCGTTGTTGAAACCGATCATGATGGAGACCTCGGAGGCGATGGATTTGCCTCCGGGGTGGAGCAGGGCAGCGGGCCAGAAGCCCGCCGCCATCAGCTACCCCCGCCTTTACGCCGAGACGCCGATCGCGCCCGCACCGCGTCCCCGTCGAACCAGATCTGGAACGGGAAGGGATACGGGCAGAGACCGACGGTTTTCTCGGGCGTTTCGCGAAGGTGCTGCCTCATCAGGGAGCCGACGCCCGGGGTCGCCCCGACTTTTCGGTGTGGAAGATAAGGCGGTCTTCTTTCCGACACTTTCCGGCTGACATCCCCGGGCCATGAGGATCTCGCACGCAGAGTGGCCTGCAACGCGGGCTTGGGTGAATGAGGGCCTGAGCCCCTGTGGTCGCCGGCCGTCGTGGGCGGCGTGGACAGCCCCCCGCGGAACAGGTAGTCTCCCCGCATCGACTTGCATGGCCACCGTAGCGAAGTCATGTCGCAAGCCTGGTTCATACGGCGAGGGGGAGTGGAGGAGGGGCCTCATTCCTCTTCCGCCCTGAAGCTATTCGCCCGCGACGGAGCGTTGAGCCCAACCGACGAGCTGCGTCGTGAAGACCGCTCGGACTGGGTGAAGGCTGGAACGGTGCGAGGTCTTTTCGGGCCCGCTTTGCCCCCGCCTGCACCGTCCGCGACGACGTCAAAACACTCTTCGCCCGAGGCCTTGCCCTCATCTTCTTCAGGTGCGATCCCTCCGCCCCTCCCGATCGGCTCCGATGCACGGGCAGCGAAGGCCGACAAAGCGGCGGCGCTGACGGATCTCTATCGTGACTCCTTTGAATCGAGGTTCGTTGGCGATGCCGCCGTACTCCGCAACGAGGCGCTCACTCAGAAGAAGCGTGAAGGAGTCGTTACCTATGCGGGCTTGGACGCGGGGGAGAGCATCCTGCTTGCTGTCGATTCGACGATCTTCGGCGTGGCGACGGAAGGGATTACGGTCACGGATCGCGCCGTGGCGTGGTTCTTCCCAGACGGAAATCGTGGTCGAGTCAAGTTCGATTCGATCGCTGCGCCTTCCGTGCATCTCGATGACCGGCCCGGGGTGCCGCAGCGGCTTTGCTTCGCCGCCGGCAGTGTCAAGCATCAGGTTCCATGCAAGTGGCTGAAGCAGCCGGCGGCTGCCACATTGGCGGAGCTCGTGGCGGCTGCCGCCCGTATTTCCCAGGGTCTGCGTCCGGATGAAGCGTTGCCGCGAGCCCGGGCGTTGGTGGAAGCCGGGGATAGCGATTCAGCGATCGCGCTGTGGCAGGCCGTCCTCGACGACGATGTGCTTCAATTCCCGGCGATCTTGGCGGACGTCACAAGGCTGTGCGCGGAGCGCTCTGATGAAAGAAAGCTGGCCGGTTTCCACGAGCAGCTGGCAGCGAAGGCAAACAACAGAGAGACAGGGTGGCTTTTGCCTCGAGTCGGCGACCGTCCCGAACAGATCACCTCGGCCGATCTCGAGAAGCGATGGCGGGCCGGCACGCTTCGACGCGAGTCGAGGTTGCGGCACCTGTCCGACGGCAGTTGGACGACTGCTGGACAGGTTCCCACGCTCCAGGCACAGCGGACTGTCTACGTTGCGGATACCGGCGCGTTTGACGAAGAACAGTTTCTAGCGTGTGTTGCGGCAGCAGCAGCCACAGGCATTTCTTTCGATGAGCTGCTTGTGTTTGGTCCCACGGCGGCGAAAATTGAGGACGCCGCGGGTAAGCCGATCCTTCACGTCGGGCTTACGGAGAACGACCTGGTTCTAGCCTGGATGCCGGCAGGCGGCACGGCTGTCGTCGAACGATCGCCTGCGATCAGCATCGTGTGGAAGCTGTCCGAGACGAATGGAGCGCGGCAGGTTGAGATCGCTACTGCCAAACGGGCGGCAACATTCACGCTTTCGTCCGGTGCTGGCACGACCCATATGCTGCGAGTGTCTGGCGATCTGTTTCTTCACGCCGCGGAGCGATCGCTCACGCAAGAGCGACGCACTGAAGCGGCGAGGCTCCTCGACCGTGTCGCTGTAACCGACGCCATCCGCCCGAAGGTTGACCAACTGCGTGAACGGTCGCGAGCGGACGAGGAAGTGCTCTGTGTGTATGAAGGCGGTCATCCCGACCACGTTGATGCATGTCTTGGCACGCTTCGCCTCGATGGCGACGGATTCGAATTCATGTCAATCGCTCCGGAGTCACAGGTGTTCTTTCGCGTCCCATACGAGCGGGTCGTCGATTTCCCATCGCCTCAGCGAGGAGCCTTGCCTGCCGACATCCAGAAGTCACTGCTTGGGCCAAACAGCCTGCTGAGCGCGGGGCTCGGTGTGGCGGCGGCTTGCGTGATTCCCGGGGGTGCGCTGTTGGTGAGGTCGCTGAGTGGCAGTATGGGGGGCGACAGATCGGCCGGTCCGCCGATCAATCGTCTCACTGCGGTCACAAGCCTCACCGGCACGGCCTACAAGATTTACTTCGACGTCGTGGGCGAGACGGTCGCCGAGATGTCGCAAAAAGCCAAGACGTTCTGGTCGCGTACTGCCCGGATGAAGGCGCGGTTTTTCAAGCCGGGCTCTACCGCGGCTCAGCTGCGTTCTAGCGAGTCTGGCGATCCTGAGACCAAGGCTCTCCTTCGGGAAATTCGCGACTCACTCCAGATGGTGCTGAAAGTGCTCACGCTCGATGTGGCGGCTGCGAGGCGGCGCGAGCCAGGCGTGCTGGCGGCCGCGCAGCTCGAGGCTCTTAGGCGGTCGCTCGGGCACCAGCTCGCCGGCCGGCTGGGGCTGCCCGCCGCCGTCGTGTCGAGCCCCCGGCCGCCGGAGGCCATCATCATCGCCTGCCCGAAGTGCGGCGCCAGGATCCGCGCCAGCCGGCCGGGCGTGATCAAGTGTCCGGCATGTGCCACTTTCGCGAGGCTCGGACCGAATCTCTTCGTCTCGCGTTCGGCAGCATCCGCCCTGGCTGGTGGTAACGGGGCGACATGAAGACCAAGGTTTTGTCGCATGTTTCGACCAATACGAAGAAGGAGACGTCTATGACTACGAATCACAACGATCCCGCGAAGCCGATGTCGAAGAAGGACGTCGCTATGGCGGTCGGTGGCGTTTCCATCGCCGCGACCGTCATCAAGGCCGCCGAGGGCGCGGATGCGGCAGTTCCCTCCGCACCTTCGGGTTCCACGGAGCCGGTCGTGAAGGGGGTCGACGACCTGGACGGCAACGGCGTTCTCGATGCCGCCTACGTCGACACCGACGGTGACGGCGCGGTCGATGCCATGATCGTGGACGTCGACGAGAACGGGGTCGTGGACGTCGTCGTTGCTGACGCCGACCATGACGGGGTGCCCGAAACCATGATCGCCGACACCGACGGTGATGGTTACTTGGAGACGGCCATGGCCGACACCGACGGCGATGGCGCCGTCGATATCGCCATGACCGATCTCGACCACGACGGCCAGATGGACATGGTGGCGATGGACACCGACCACGACGGCGAGCTCGATACCTACGCCATGGACGTGGATGGCGACGGCGCGGCCGACATCGCGGGCATGGACATCGATGGCGACGGCGACATCGACGTCGAGGGGCTGGTCTGACGCGATCCAACCGGGGACGCCTCGGCGTCAGGCGTCGTGTCTGACGCCCGCGGCCGTCTCGCGCACCTCGCGGAAACCTGTGAAGAGCAGGCCGAAGGCGATCGTCCAGGCGATCGCCCCAAGAAGGATCGGCTTGGCGGAGTATGGGAGAGACCAGAGGAGCGGACTATTCCACGTGAAGTGGAGGAGCACTGCGGCGATGAGGGGGCTGACGAATCGCCAGTCAGCCAGCGACGAGGTTCGCAGCGGGTCGTCGTGAACGACTCGCCAAAGGGCGCCGGCGGTAATGGCGGTCCAGACGACGTGTCCGAACGGCGAAAGGATTCCCCGAAGCAGGAGAGATCGCTGCATTGCTGCGTTCGCCTCCGCGAGTCCGCGGCCCGCACCCAATGTTTCGAGGAAATCATTGAGCGCGTACCCGGCCGACTCGAACGCTGCGAAACCCGCACCGACGGCGGCGCCGAGGCAGAGTCCGTTGAGCGTCCACGGATACTTGCGGCGTGATGCCAGGAGGACTACGGCCGCGAGTTTCGCGGGTTCCTCGATCAGGGCAGCCACCGAAGCGCCGAGCCAACGCGTCGGCAGGAACTGGTCAATGGTGAACAGGACCAGCGCCAGCACCATGCCAAGGATTCCGCCCCAGAAGAACATGCGGATCACCGCGTAGAGAGACACATTCGCCGGGAGATTGCACTCGAAGAAGAAGATGGCCACTGCAATCGGAGCGGCAAACGATCCGGTGAACACGAGGGCCGGCACGAGGTTGGCAGCCCCGGTAGCCCGGTAGGTGATCAGGACGGCCAGGAAGGCCAGCCCGAAAAACACGAGCACCCGGCTGAAAAACCAGGGCCGGGCAACGCGATCCCGGACGGCTC
>JBJTRH010000409.1:0-2656 GCA_046076065.1 Planctomycetaceae bacterium
CGGAACCCGGGAGCCGCCGGCCGGCGGCGGGGCTGACGCGATGCGCGAGGGTCATGGGTGACCCGTATGAGTGGCGGACGGGCGGTCGTCGGGCCGGGCTGCCGCGAACCAGCGGCACAGCGCCACGCCGCCGAAGTAGAGCAGGCAGAGGGGCGCCGCCAGGAAGAGCATGCTGTAGGGGTCGGCCGGCGTGAGGATCGCCGAGGCGACCACGATCACGAGCACCGCCATCCGCCACTGCGATGTGTAGGCCTCGACGTCGAAGATGCCGATCCGTTCGAGGAACAGCATCACCAGCGGCAGCTGGAAGCCGAGGCCGAAGCCGATCGGCATGATCAGCACGAAGCTCAGCCATTCGCTGATTCGGGGATCGGGATCGAGGCCGAGCCAGGCGTTGAACTGCAGCAGGTAGTCGAGCACGAAGTCGAATACGAAGAAGAAGGCGATGAACACGCCCGCGAGGAACAGGGCCACGCTGATCGGCAGGAACGTCCAGACCCACTTTCGCTCGTGGGCATAAAGGCCGGCGGCCACGAACGTCCAGAGCTGATAGAAGATCCATGGGCTGGCGAGCACCACGCCCACGAGGATCGCGGCCTTCACGTAGATCGCGAACGCCTCCTGGGCGGAGAGGGTGGTGATGCTCACCCGCGGGTCGCGGGACAGCGGCTGCCAGAGCAGCACCGGCACGAGCGCGTCGGTGTCGAACAGCGTTCCCCCGGAGCTGCCGCTGACACCCTGGGCGGCCGTCCCGCCTGCGAGCACGGTGGCGAGCCGGTCGGGATGCACCTCGCGGAGTTCGAAGGTCATGCCGTGCCGCTCCACGGCGTCGCGGATCTCCGGCTGGGAGTAGGGCAGCGGCGGCCCGCCCGCCGTCCGCGCCTGCCAGTCGGCGGCGGTCTCGATGGCCCGCTTGGAGTAGTAGTCGCCGAGCGCGCGGCGCAGGGGCTCCTCGATGAGGTGCACGACGGGCCTGGCGACGAAGAAGCCCAGCAGCACCGTGACGGCGAGCCCCGCCGCCGCCCGGATGAGACAGGTGCGGAGCTCCTCGAGGTGCTCGCCGAACGTCATCGTCGAGCTCTGGAACAGGTCGTCGTCGGCGGGGCGGGGCATCGGGCTGGTGGAACTCCGGGGCAGGGACCCCCGACTCTAGTTGCGATTTCGCCGGAACCCCAGTGCCGGCCGGAAACCGGGCGTTCGCGGGGCTCAGGGCTGCCCATACCCCATCGCCGGACGCTCGCGAACGGCATCGTGCCGTTCGCTCTCTCAGATGCCGCCTTCGCTTCGCCATCCTGGCTTCGCTTGGCGGCATACGCCGGCTCCGGGGCATGGGCAGCCCTGAGCTGAGTTCGGGCCGTGGTGGGCCGTGGGATTCGCTGGCAGTCTGCCAGGTCGTCAGGCGCCGTACTTGCCGAACCGCTGGGCGTGGGCCATGGCCAGGAGCATCAGGTGCTTGGCCGGGAAGATCCCGAAGCCGCCGCGGAGGCAGTCCCGCTCCGAGAAGCTCGTCAGGCCGTCGGGGCGGCAGGTGTCGGCCACGAGGAGCGTGGGTACCGGATGCCAGGAGTGGCTCTTGAGCTTGCTCGGCGTGGAGTGGTCGCCCGTCACGATCAGCACGTCGGGCTTCAGGGCCTCGATCTTCGGGATCGCGCGATCGAGTTCCTCGATCCGCTTCACCTTCTGCTCGAAGGCGCCGTCCTCGCCGGTCGAGTCGGTGTACTTGAAGTGCAGGAAGAAGAAGTCGTAGTCGTTCCAGCACTTCGCAAGCTCGGCGATCTGCTCGTCGAGCGACTGGGCCTTGCCCACGAGCGTCATGCCGACGAGCCGGGCGAGGCCCTTGTACATCGGGTACACGGCGATCGCCGCGGCGTTGAGGCCGTAGAGCTGCTCATACGTCGGCAGGGCGGGCTTGGCCGCGAAGCCGCGGAGCACCATGCCGTTGGCCTTCTTTTCATCCTTCAGGATCGCACAGGCCTGTTTGACGAACTCCTTCGCCACCTCCGCCGTCTTCTTCGCCGCCGGATCGGCGGCCTGCGGGTCGAGCGGGGCGACGCCCACCGCCTGCGGGTCGGTGTCGGCCACGCGGCCGTCGAGGCCCTCGCCCCGAAACACGACCACGAAGCGGTGTTCCTTCACCGGCTTCACGAATGTTTCCACGCCCGGGATCTTCACCGCCTGCAGCTTCTCGACGACGGCGAAGCTCTCCTCCGATGGGATCCGGCCGGCGCGGCGGTCGGAGATCTTTCCGGCCGCGTCGAGCGTGCAGAAGTTGCCGCGGGCGGCGACATCGTTCGGCCCGAGTTCGAAGCCGATGCCTGTGGCCTCGAGCGCACCGCGGCCGATCTTGAACTCGAGGGGGTCGTAGCCGAAGAGGCCGAGGTGGCCGGGGCCGGAGCCGGGCGTGATGCCCGGCAGCACGGGCACGCTCGAGCCGCTGGTGCCCACGGCCGCCAGACGGTCGAGGTTGGGCGTGCTCGCGGTCTCGAGCTCCGTCTTTCCTCCGGCGGTCATGGGTAGGCCGCCGAGGCCGTCGGCCACGAGCATCACGATCTTGGAGGTGTTCTTCTCGGCGAGTTCGCGGACGAGGTCGTGCTGGTTCACGGCGTGCGTTCCTGGCGGAAAAAAGGGGGCGGTGTTTGCGGTTGTTTCTCGCGAT
>JBJTRH010000410.1:0-9871 GCA_046076065.1 Planctomycetaceae bacterium
GTTGTACCACGGCCCGCGGCCCCCTTCCACCGCGGCCGGCTAGCGGTCGATCGTGGCCTGGGCACGCTCCGCAGCCAGCGATTCCCGCAGGCTTATGCGCACGATCTCCACGAAACTCGCGGCGAGAAAGCCGACGAGGCCACCGATGACCGCGGCCGACACGCCGCCGAGCACCGCCCCCGCCGGGGTGCAGGAGGTCCATGCCACCAGCGCCGTCGCTCCGACCGCACCGCCGCAGGCGGCACCGATCCCGGACGACACCGGCACGAGCCGCCCGAGACTCGTCCGCTGCTCGAGCCGATGCGCCCGGTGGCGGGGCAGCATCGGGGCGGCCGTCGCGACCGCGCGGACCCGGCGGAGGTCGCGGTCGGTCGCCTCGCGGAGGCTGGTGCCCAGGGCGTTGCCGATCACGTGCATCGCCACGCTGGCCGCGAGCACGGCCGCCGCGATCCAGCCCGCGATGCCCAGCCACTCGATGGCGGCGCAGGCCACACCGATCACCACCGCCAGCCAGGTAAACGTTGCCGGACGCATCGGGCACTCCTCGCCCGCAGTATAGGCAGGCCCGCCCCGCCGGCCTCACCAGCCGGCCGTCACCGCGTCGGCGCCGTAGATCGGCAGCAGCCGGTAGTAGACCTCGAGCGTCAGCACCGCGAGGGCGGTGTGGGCCAGGCGGCCCCCGGCGGCGGTCTCGTGGTCGGCGAAGGACCAGCTCCCGTCCTCGTGGCCGTGCCGCGCCTGCCGCGACACGAGCTGGTCGCGGTTGCGGGCGTTCCACTTTTTCCAGAGCGGATGATCCCGTTGCATCAGGGCCTGCGCCAGATAGAAGTTGAGGTACACGTCGTCCGGCGCCGGCCCGGCCTTGGCCAGCGCGCCGAGTCCGCGGTCGATGGCAGCCTCGTTCGGCCACCGCATGTAGAGCCGGCACAGCAGTCCCACCGCCGACGTGCAGGGGCGGGCGTGGGGCGACTGGTACCCGTAGGCCTCGCCCTGCCGCACCTCGACGCGATCCAGGAACCTCCCGACGCCCTCCATGGTGGGCGAGGGCACCGGCACACCGGCCAGGGCGGCGCTCCGCAGGGCGGCCAGTTGCCACGCCGTGACGGTGGTGTCGCCGGGCTGTCCGGGAAGGTAGCGCCAGCCGCCGCCGTGCAAATCCTGCGCTGTTTCGATGAACCGCACGGCGTCGCGCACGTAGGGCACGAAGGCGTCATCGCGGGTCATGCCGAGCGCCTCCGCCAGCGCCATCGTGGCGATGCCGTGGCCATACATGGTGCCTTCGCCGAGGTCGCCGCCCCGCGGTGTGATCCGCATCCTGCTCATCAGGTAGTAGAGGCCGCGTGAGACCGTTTCCCGGTGCTCGCCCTCGAGCTGCGTGTGGCCGGCACCGAGGAAGGGCAGCAGCGCGACGCCCGTCGCGGCGGTGGTGCTCGTGACACTGCCGGGATCGCGGCAGCCGCCGTCGCAGCGGCATCCCGAGAGGTCGAACCGCCACGATCCGTCGGGTGCCTGATGCCGCGCGAGCCAGGCGAGCCCTCGCTCCACCGCCTCCTCGCTGGCGGGCGAGCCTCCCCGTCCCGCGGCGCCGTCGCGCCTGCCCGTGCCCCGGCGGCCCGCATAGGGATCGGCGGCGGCCGCGGCCCGTGCCGCGGAGGCGGACGCGGTCGCGTCCGGCAACGGCGCGGCGAGCGCCTGGAGAGCCTCGTCGGTCCGCGTCTGCGCGACCCGTTCGACGAACTGGGGGGCGAGGCTCGTTTCGGCCGCCACCGGCTCGGGCGGCACCACGGTCACCTCGGCGGTCGCGACCTGCTCGGCCGCTCCCCCCGGTGGGGCGGAGTCGTCATCGACACCGAGGTCGTCGAGCGCGGCGTCGGCCGTGCCGATCTCGATCGGCCGCAGCCTGCGGGAAGGCTCGGCCGGGATCATCAGCAGCGCGAGCAGCACCAGGATCCCGAGGTGCCCGAGCAGGCTCGCGTAGGTCGACCGGACGGCCAGACTGTCGACCAGCCGCTGGATCGAGGTCGGCGACTCCGGGCCATCGAACATCGACGCATTCTCCGGGCCCGTGCCGGCGGACTCGTTCGCCTGCGGTGGCGGCGCAAGCGGCGCCGACTACGCAGGCGCGCACCGCCCCCCAGCCATGATCATCGGCCGCGAGGATCGCGGGTATTCAGCCGGTCGCTGAGCCGCGGCTCGGGATTGCCCATGCTCCGTCGCTTGACGATCGTGGGGCTCGGGATTGCCCATGCCCCGTCGCCGGACGTTCGAGGATGCCATCGTGGCATCCTCTCACTCGGATGCCGACGGCGCTTCGCCATCGTGGCTGCGCTTGTCGGCATACGCCGGCTCTCGGGGCACGGGCAATCCCTCGCTGAGTTCAGGCCTGGGAGCGGGGCACGGGTGATCCCTCGCTGCGTTCGGGCCTGGGAGCGGGTGCGGGTGATCCCTCGCGGAGTTCGGGCCTACTCCTTGAACTCTTCGTTCACCGACGCGTTGCCGTAGATCGGCAGGTGTCGGTAGTAGACCTCGAGGATCATCGTGGAGAGGGCCGTGCAGTAGAGGCGACCGGCCGCGTCGGCGCCGTGCCCGCCGTCCACGCCGTCGTGCCAGCTGCCCGCCTCGTGATCCTTGGTGGACTGCGCCTTGAGCAGCATCCCCTTCATCTTCGTGTTCCACGCGATCCAGACGTCGCCTTCCATGTGGTGCATGATCTGCGTCGCGTAGTAGTCGTAGTAAAGGTCGGGCGTCGGCCCGGTGCGGGCCAGGTAGGCGACGCCGTCCTTCAGTGCCGGGTGGTCCTTCTTCCAGCCGAGATACATCCGGCACAGCAGTCCCACGGCCGTCAGCCCGGGTGAGAACCTCGAGTTGTCGGTGTAGCCGTAGCGGGCGCCCTTCTGCGACTCGACGGAGTTGAGGAAGGCCACCGCCTTCTTGACCGTCAGCGGATTCACGTTGAGGTAGGCCATGTTGCCGCTCTTGAGCGCCATGATCTGCCAGCCCACCGCCGATGTGTCGCCAGGCTGCTTGGGCGAGTATCGCCAGCCTCCGCCGGCTGGGTCCTGGGCCTGCATGATGAAGTTGAGCGCGGCCTGCGTCGGGGCGGCCAGCCGGCTGTCCTGCGTCATCGCGTAGCATTCGGAGAGTGCAATGCCCGCCAGACCCTGCGAGTACATGGTGCCCGCCTTGCGGTAGACCTTGCCGTTGCCCTCCGCCGAGAGTTTGGCGAGGTAGGCGATCCCGTTCTCCACGGTCTTCTTGAACTTCCCCTCGCGATGCGTGTAGCCGCGGCCCAGAAAGGGGAGCAGGGCCATCGCGGTGGCACCGCAGCGGTCCTTGGCCTTGCTGACGCCCGAGTGCGAGCACTTGCCGCCGCAGCTGGGACACTCGGTGAGGTCGAACGACCAACCGCCGTCGGGCAGCTGATGACCCGCGATCCACTGCAGGGCCCGGTCCACCGCCTGCTCGGTGTCGGCGCCGCCGCCGCCCGCGGCGGCGAGGTTTGCGGCCTGGGCACGACCGCCGAGACCGCCGGCCGTGCCCCCGATGGCACCGATCGAGGCCATCATGTCCGACGCCGGCGCCGTCTCGGTGCCGAAGTCGGAAAGCTCGACGTGCAGCGGCGCCGCGTCGACATCGGTGGCGTCGGCGACGACCTCCACCGGCGTCTCGATCATGTCGCTGGTCACCGCGACCTCGGCGGTCGGGTCCGCCACGGAGTCGAGTTGGGGCTGGTCGTTTTCGAACTCCGTGAACTCGTCCTCGGTTTCCGGGGCGTTCGAGGTGATCTGGCGAACCTTCAGCTTCGCGGGCGGTTCGCTCCCAATCAGGGCCATCGCGAGGAGCACCACCACGTGCACCAGGGTGCTCACCGCCCAGGCCGGGGCCTGACGCACCGCCTCTGTGGCGAGCGACTCGTGCTCCTCGCCGTCGTCCGGCGGCTCCGCGGCTGCGGCGGACCTTGCGGCTGCTGGGGCGGCGGGGCCGCGCGGGGCCGGTCGCGGTGCCGCGACCGGCTTCTCGACGGGATCGGGATCGACGTGGCTCGACATGGACGGCTTCCCCGCGGGAGCCCGACTCCCGCCCTCCAAAAAACTATATCACGATCACGACGACGATCGGCCAGGGGGGCCAGGTCGGGGATTCCAGCGGGCCGGCTCGGCACGCCGTCACCCCACCCCTCCTCAGCGCCGTTCGGCCGGCGGGCCGCGGTTTATTCCCCGTTTCGCCCGCCGGCGGGGGACCGCTGGTTTTCCGGACCGTTCGCGGGTACGGTGTTGCCTTCGGTGGATCGGTGGTCCCGCAGAGCAGGTAGGCAGGTAGGACATGGCCAAGGGCAAGAAGAAGCTGGAAGTGGTTCACCTCGTCTGCGAGGAGACCGGCGACATGAACTACACCCTCCGCCGCAAGACCGGAGGCGAGAAGTTGAAGGTCAAGAAGTACTCCCCCCGGCTCCGCAAGCACACCGTCCACAACGAGAAGCGGAAGTAGTCCGCGGCGGTGGTCAGCCGGCGTCGTCGAGCGCCCGCGCCAGCGAGGTCTCGTCGCACACGTCCGCCACCTGATCGGCGGAGGCCAGCAGGGCTGGATCGACCGCTCGACCCGCTTGGGTGAGGAGCAGCCGACACTCGGCGGGCCGCGAGAATCGTCCGCCGCCCCACGTCGTGGCCACTTCGATCTCGCACGCATAGCCCGGCGGCACCGTGACGGCTCCCGCGAGGTGTCGGGCAAGCATGCCGCCCAGCCGACCGTCCGCGGGATCGTCGGCGATGCCCCAGCGGATGGCGTCCGTTGGCCGCGGTGCGACGCCCGCGCGGCACCTGACGAGGCGGCCGCGCCGCTCGAACCGCGCGACGTTTGCGCCGTCGCGCCAGCGAGGCGTGGCCGATGGGTCGGTCTCGTGCCACACATGGAGCGATCGGGTGCGGTCGAGGATCGATGACAGCCGCACGCCGAGCCCGCGGAGCCGCAGGCCGAGGTCGTCGTCCTCCTGCCCCCAGCCGACGAATCGCTCGTCGAATCCATTCACGGCCAGGAAGTCGTCGCGCCACACGCCGAAGTCGCCCCCGGCCAGCCGCGGCTTCGTGGGATGCCGCAGCGCCGCGTGCCACCACGCCTTGCGGTGCCGGCGGGCCAGCGCCCGATGCTCGGCGGTGGTGACGAGACGGCCCAGATCGGTGATCGCGAGGTTCTCCGGCAGGAGCGGGCGCGACGCCGCTTCCGACAGCCGCGCGCAGTAGCCGAGCAGCGCGGTGCCGCGGCGGCGGCGGGCCACGTGGGCGGCCACGTGGTGGCGGGGGATCATGCAGTCGCCATCGAGAAACAGGAGGTAGTCGCCGCGGGCGAACCGGGCGGCCGCGTTGCGGGCCCGCGCGAGGCGGAAGCCGTCGTGGGGCTGCGACACGTATCGCACCGCGACGCCGGAACTGGTGGCGAACGCCCGCACCACGTTCGGGGTGTCGTCACCGGAGCCGTCGTCGGACACGACCACCTCGAGCGTCGTGCCGCGAAGCCGCTGCAGGGCGATCGACTCGAGCACGAGCGCGAGGTGCCGGGGACGACGGAACGTGGTCACGAGCACCGACACGTCGACGGCGTTTGGGGGGCGGTCGGTCACGGGGCGCCGGCTCCGGGCGGCGCGGGGGCCACTGCGTCGATGGCCGCTCCGACAGCCTCCTCGCCGAACAGTGGACGAAGCGCGACCTCCACGGCCACCAGACGCGCGTCTCCCAGCGTCGGCCGGGCGATCTTCACGAGATCCTTGAGGGTGGTGACCACCAGGTCCACTCCGGGTGGAATCGTCGCGGCGAGGCGATCGAGGTCGGCGGCGGGGTAGGCATGATGGTCGGGAAACGACGTGAAGGCGGCCACGTCGCAGCCGAGCGAGGCGAGCGTGCCGCGGAAGGCGGCTGGATTGCCGATGCCGGCGAAGGCCGCCACGCGCCGGCCCTGCAGGAGCGAGAGGGGCTCCGTCCGGCCGTTCGCGGCGCACAGGCCGACGGGCCGATGCTCCGCCTCCATCCAGGCCGGCGGTGGCCCGCCACGACTCGCGTCGGCGAGCATCCCGCGGATGGCGGCCCGGCGGTCGGCGTCGACCGACGTCGCCCGCGTAAGCACCACGGCGGCGGCGCGGCGGATGCCCCGGAGCGGTTCGCGGAGCAGGCCGCGGGGAAAGAGGTGACCGCAGCCGAAGGGGTCGGTCGCGTCGATCGCCACGATGTCGAGGTCGCGGCCCAGGCGGCGGTGCTGGAAGCCGTCGTCGAGCACCGCGACGGTGGCAGAAGCCGCTGCCGCCGTACGGACGCCGGCGACACGATCGCGATCGGCCACGTGCATGGTGCCGGGCACCACCACGGCGAGTTCCGCAGCCTCGTCGCTCACTTCGCCGGGACGGGCGGCGTAGCCACGGCTCACGATCGCCGGCCGATGCCCGCGGCTCGCGAGGCGTCGCGCCACCCAGGCCACCAGCGGCGTCTTGCCCGTGCCGCCGAGGGTCAGGTTGCCGACCGAGACGACCGGGATCGACGCCGGATGGCTCGCCAGCAGGCCTGCGTCGTACGCCGCATTCCGGACCGCGATCGCGAGGCCGTACGGGATGCTCGCCGCCCGCAGCACGGCCCGGGCGAGGGCCGCCCCGCTCCCCTGCGCCGAGCCGTCGGCGATCCGCTTGAACGATTCCGGTTCGGGCAGGAGAGCCATGCATCGGATCCGGAAGGCACCCGCACGGCCTTTCCCTGCGGAAAACCCAATGTCGCGGACTGGCCGCCTTGATGCCAAGCCCCGGTGCCGGTCGGGAGAACCGCCGCCGGAAGACCGATATAATCAAGGGATCACGGATGCGTCTCATCCGTTCAGACCCGGACCGTGGGTGCGGAGCGAGCCGATGGCGACGGTATCCCGAACCGCGGACGATCCGCTCGCCGTCGCCGGCTGGGGCGACCACGACCCGGAGTCGAAGTCGGAGCGGTATCTCGCGCGGCGGCTTTCCGAGGCGGGCGCCGAGGTGAAGGGCGTCGCCCTGACGACCATCGCGCTTGCGGCCGGCGTGGCCGCCATGGGTTGGCTGCTGCTCGGCGTGCTCGCGGAACACTGGCTCGTGCCCGGCGGGCTTCCCGCCTGGGCCCGCTGGTCGTGGCTGGTGACGGCCCTGGTGGCCGCGGCCGTCGGGACGTGGCGGTGGGTGCTCCCGATCGTGCGTTCGCGGGTGAACCTCGTCTATGCGGCCCGGGCCATCGAGCGGGAGCATCCCGAACTTCACAACGACGTCGTCAACGCGGTGCTCGCCCGCGCGCGGGCCGACGAGACGACGCCCATGGTGCTGCGGTCGCTTCGCCGCCGCGCCGCCCGCCAGCTGTCGAAGGTGCCCGGCGAGGGCGTGATGGATCGCACGCTCTCGCTCCGGCTCGCCGCCCTGCTCGCCGCTCTCGTGGTGGCTGCCGCCATCTACGAACTCGCCGCTCCCAAGAGCCTGCTCGCCTCGACGGCGCGGCTCATGGCGCCGTGGCTCGGCATCTCGGCGCCCGCACGCGTGTGGATCGACCGTCCGGCGCTCGCCTGGCGGCAGCCGGGCGCTCCGGCGGCGGACGACGCCCAGCATCGGGTGGACGTGGTCGAGGGCGTGGCGACGATCGTCCGCGGCCGTCAGCTGGTCGTGGGCGTGAAGGTGGACGGACTCGCGAAGGGGGAGAAGCCCGCGGCGCTGGTCACGCCGCGTCGTGACGGCGCGGTCGGGCAGGCGTGGCAGGTGCCGCTGGTGCCCGGTGCCGAGGGACGCTTTTCGGCATGCCTGCCCGACGACTCCCGCGGCCTCGACCAGTCGATCGACCTCGTGATCGCGGCCGGCGACGCCCGCACCGACCCGATCCGCGTGGCGGTGATCGACACGCCGGCCCTGCTCGTTCGCGAGGTCACGTATCACTTTCCCGCCTACACGTCCCAGCCCGACGAGACCGTCGAGTGGCAGGGCGATCTGCGGGCGCTGGAGGGAACGGACGTCACGCTCGTCGCGGAGAGCAATCATCCGCTCGATGCGGCGTGGATCGACCTCGGCGGCGACGGCCGGAGCGACGTGCCGCTCAAGGGCGGCCAGCGCGACCTGGCGCGGGTGCGGGGCCGGTTCACGCTCCGCCTCGACGCCGACCGGGCGGGGCCAGAGCACTCGTCCTATCGGCTGATGTTCCAGCCGAAGGCTGCCACGCTCGCCCAGGGGCGCGAGCCGCTGATTGATCGGATGGAGTACCGCATCGAGGTGCTGCCCGATCTGGCGCCGGAGGTGATGATCACGGAGCCGGCGGAGAAGGTCTGCAGGGTGCCGCCCGGCGCTCCTGTGACGGTGCGGGTGAGGGCGGTCGATCCCGACTTCGGTCTCACGAGCGTCGTGGTGGAGGCGAAGCTTCGCGGGGGCGAGCCGCGTTCTGGCCGCGAGCTGCTGGCCGGCGGTGGACGGTCGTTCGTAGGCGACGAGGTGCTCGTGCCCGAGCAGCTTGGCGCCGGCCCGGGCGCGGTGCTCGAGTATCGCGCGGTTGCCAAGGACAACCGGCCAGGCCAGGCAAACGTGGCCGAATCGGAATGGCGGACCCTGGTGATCGATCCGTCGGCACCGCCGCGGCCGGAGCCTCCGCCGAAGCCGGACGAGCGTGGCGAAGGCGGCGAGGGAGGCGGTGACGGAGCGGCCGCCGACGGCGGGTCGAAGGGCCGCGACGGCGACGACGGCAAACGCGACGGAGCGGGAGGCCGCGATGACGCGCCGGCGAAGAACGATGGCGGCGATCCACCCGCGAAGGACGATGCCGGCAAGCAGGGAGCCGGCCCTGACGACCGTGGCGAACGCAGGCCCGATGAACAGCGGCCCGACCAGGCCGAGCAGCCGCAGAGGCCCGGCGAACGCCCCCAGAAGTCGGCCGACAACGGTCAGGCCGCGGAGCAGGAGCCCAAGTCGCGACAGAACGACCCGAAGACATCGCCCGAGCAGGGGCAGCCCGAGCAGGGTGAGGATCAAGGGGCTGCAGACGGCGCCAAGCCCCAGCAGGGCATGAAGGGCAAATCGGGCAACGATGCTGGCCAGCGTCAGCAGGACGGCAGTTCCGACGGCGCGGGCAAGCAGCCGCAGGGGCAGGGCGGTGCCGGGCAGCAGGGCGAGCAGCAAGGCGAGAAGCCCGATGGCCGCGGCGGCAAGGACGGCCAGCAACGCGATCCGAAGGGGGGCGATCCGAAGCCGAACGGCGGCGGCAAAGACGGTCGACGTGAGGAGCGGGCGGGCGGAGACGGCGCAGCCAAGGATGCCGCGAACGGTGGCAAGCAGGACGGCGAACGCGGCAAGGCCGGAGGCAAGGATGCCAAGCGAGAGACCGTCGCCTCCGACGGCACCGACGACGGCGCGGCGATGGAGCGAATCCTCGAGCATCGGAAGAAGGCTGGCGAGGGCGGGAAGGCCGAGCCCTCCGCCGACGGGAAGCAGTCGCAGAAACCGCAGCCAGACGGTGGGCCGGAGAAGGGCCGCGACGGGCAGAAGCCCCAGGACAATGGCCAGCCCCAGCAGCCGCCGCCGTGCGCGGGCGAGGACGGCAAGCCCTGCGGCAAGGAGGGGTGCTCGTCGTGCAACGGTGGCGGGAGCTCCGGTGCTGGCGGTGAGAAGGCTGGTGGTGAGAAGGCTGGCGGCGAGAAGGCTGGCGGCGAGAAGGCTGGCGAGGCTCCCGCCGGCGGTGAGCCGGGAGAGCAGCAGGGTGCGGTCGGCGCCGGTGGTCGCGTCGGCGGTGGCGACCAACAGCAGGGGGGTGCGGCCGGGGAACGTCGTGACCAGCCGCTCGAGTGGAGCGAGCAGGATCTCTCCCATGCGCGGAATGCGGCCGACATGGCGATCGAACACCTCCGGAAT
>JBJTRH010000411.1:0-2526 GCA_046076065.1 Planctomycetaceae bacterium
GAGGCGCTGCGACGCCTGCAGTTGTGGGACGGACCGGTCGAGTTCGGGGATCCCATCCCCAGCAGGAACAGCGAGGCAACACGCCCGCTGACCCGGGCCGAGATGCACCGCGTGCGGATCCACTCCTACGAGTGGCTCGTCCCGACACGACGACCACTCGTCATCGCGCTCGCCGAAGCCGGTGGCAGTGCAGCCGAGATCGCGGCCGTCGAACTGAACGACCTCGACCTCGACGCCGGCAGCGTCGACTTCCGCGGAGCCGCTGCTCGCAGGAACCGGATCCCGCGCGACGCACTCGCCGCACTGCGCGCCGCACTCTCCGAGGGTGCGGCAATCGGGCCCCGCTTGCTCGTGGTCGGCGACACCCTCGACGCCAACCGTGCGAAACGTTCGGTCACCCAAGAACTGTCCGACACCATCCGCGACGCAGGACTGTCGCGCACCGCACAGGTGTCAGGCCGGTCCATCCGCCTCCACCACGCCCTCGATGTGTTCCACACGAACGGCATCGGTGCCGCCGTGCGGTTCCTCGGCGGGCAATCCGTCGACACCACGATGCGCTCACTCGGTCTGACGGTGGACGACCTGTGACCTCACGGCGCCGCTCCACGACGAGACGGGCATCCGCCGACGCAGACATGTCGTTCAAGGAACGACAGGACGGTCCGCGCCCCGACGAAGGCGGCCGCCTCGGCCGGCGCCGCACCAAACACACCCGGCCGCGCACAGTCTCCGAACACGACCTCGCCCAGCACCTGTTCACCTGCCGACGCCTGCACGACCTCGCCGACGAACTCGAACCACACCACCGCGTCGGCAGACCCCTGCAAATCACCCCCGTGGTCGCCCTCGTGCTCGAAGCACTCGCCGGACGCTTCGGAACCAGCCAACGCGAGACCGTCCTCAAACACACCGTCGGCTGGGTGTGGGAGCACTACTGCCACACCGTCCGCACAGCCTTCCCCGACGAACCCCACATGTGGCTGCCCGAGAAGCCACCCACACGCAGCCAACTGCGCTACTGGCTCGACACCCGCCTCGGTGACGACCCGTCCCTCGAAACCTTCGGCAACGCGCTCGAGGACATCGCCGTCGAGATCAGCGCCCTGCTCGGCATCGGCACGCCACACCGCGACAGCATCAGCCACCCCACCCTCGATGTCGGCTTCACCGGCGACGCCACCTACCTGCGAGGCATGTACAACACCTCCACCGAGGAAGCCATCAACACCGAGACCGGAGAAATCCGCACCCGCCGTGTCGACCCCGACGCCAAGAAGATCCAACAAGACAAGGGCTACCCCGGCTACCGCATGACCCACGTCTCCGCCCACAACGGCCACGACCGCGAGGAACTCGTCTACGCCATCGACATCACCCCCGGACAACAAGGCTCCGACGCCACCACCTTCCTCGACATGGCACTCTCGCTCTACCCCCGACTACCCGGCATGCGCACCGTCACCTACGACGGCGCCATGCACCCCGTCCACATCGACCGTGCCCTGTCAGCCGGCCTGATCGCCATCAACCACGTCCAGCTCACCGCCAAAGGCGAAGTCGCCCGCTTCAACATCGGCGAACACACCTTCACCACCCGCACCGGCCACCAGCACACCGCCGTCATCACCTTCGTCGACGGCCCACCATGCGTCACCATCGCCACCGCCGAAGGCCGCCACGAAACACCCCTCACCCGAGGACAGAACAAACGACGCCCCAACGCCAACGGCACCTACACCTTCTGCGGCGAATGGTCCTACCCCGACGAACCGATCGTGCCCGCACACCTGCGCGGCGCGACCACCCTCATCCGCTTCAACTCCACCGACAACGAAATCGCCACCAACCGGCGCCGCACCCGAGCCGGACGAATCATCCCCGCCGGTGACCCCGACTTCCCCGTCACCTACGGCGGACGCAACAACACCGAGAACCGCCACCACCAACTCAAGATCGGCCTTCCCAACAAACGACTCAACGTGAGCGGCATCAACCGCGTCCGACGACGCCTCACCGCCCACTTCCTCGCACGAAACATCGAAGCCGCCCTCGCATGGCACGAACGCACCCGCGGCGACATCACCCCACTCCTCGCACCACCACCAACCCTCGCCGACACCGCCTGACCCGAACCGGCCACACCCCCGCCGCCGATTCCGTCGTCCCAACCAGCCCAGTTCCCACGGGGAACCCGCCACGGCCACCACCACGCCACCACAACCGGGCCGGCGTTAGCCTGTCCACCGGAGTTCCGCAGCGTGGCACCGGGTTTCGCGCCACGTTTCGGTCCATCCCCGCCGGGTTGGGGATGGCGTGAAACCTCACAACCCCTTCGGGCGTTGGGCGCGCTGCCAAGCGCTGCAATGAGAACTCCACGAAGTGGAAACACGTCCGCGTGGGTTACTGCTCACGTGGTGACGTGGTGGCGCATGAAGTGCCGGCGTGGCCTACTCGAGGACTGACTCCTGCACGTCCTTGAGCGACCTGCCTTCGGCGGTCTTCCACTCGACGCGCCCGTTCGCA
>JBJTRH010000412.1:0-9088 GCA_046076065.1 Planctomycetaceae bacterium
TCGATCCCGGTGGTGAAGACCGGGGCGGGCACGCTCGTGCTCGACCAGGCCAACACCCTCTCGGGCTCCACGACCGTGCAGGGAGGCTTGCTGCGGCTCACCAACGGCACTGGCGGCTTCGCCAACTCGTTTGGCACCGGCACCTTCTCGATCGCCCAGAGCGGCAACGACCTGAACCTCGTGTTCACGGCCGGCGCCCCGAGCGTGATCACGATCAACGTGCCGAGCGGCACCCAGACGCAGACGCAGGCCGGCTATGCCACGCTGTCCGGCTCAATCCCGGTGGTCAAGACCGGCGGCGGCACGCTCGTGCTCGACCAGGCCAACACGCTCTCCGGATCCACGACCGTGCAGGGGGGCATCCTGCGTCTCGCCAACGGCACCGCCCTCTCGTCGAGCCGGCTCGTCGTCGTGGCCGGCGGCACCGGCCAGGTGGCGCCAGTCACCACTACGAGCGTCGCCAGCCTCGATCTCGCCAGCGGCAACGGCCTCATGGATCTCACGAGCGGGGCCCTCACGATCTCGGGCGGCATGACGGCCACGGAACTCGTGGCCGAGATCCTCGAAGGCCGGAGCGACGGCTCGTGGACCGGCACCTCCGGGATCACCTCGAGCACGGCGGCGGCCGAGGTCGCGTCGAGCATCCCGCGGGCGGTGGGCTGGATCGACAACGGCGACGGCTCGCTGACGGTGGCCTATGCCGCCCCCGGCGATACCAACGTCGACTGGTCGATCGACATCCTCGACGCCTCCAACTTCCTGGCGCTCGGCAAGTTCGACACGGGCCTGGCGGCGACCTGGGTCGAGGGCGACTTCAGCTACGACGGGATCGTCGACATCCTCGACGCCGCTGACTTCTTCGCCACGGGGCTGTACGACCTCGGCAGCTACAACACGGCGCCGGGCACGGGAGGCATCGCGGCGGTGCCGGAGCCGACGGTGCCATGGGGCCTCATGCTGGCCGCCGCAGCGGCCATGGCCGGACTGCGACGAGGCCGAGGCCTGTGGTGCATGCTGCTCGCCTCGCTGGCGATCTCGGCGACGGCAGCGCGGGCCGCGCAGGCCGGCTTTACAAGCCTGTTCGACGGCACGACGCTGCCTTAAAACGGCGGCCTGGCGTGGCTGACGGGCCGAGCTCCTGCCACCACCGGGGGCGGCGGAGCGTCGCGTCCGGTGCGGGATGGCACCTTTTCGCACTGTGTCGGAATGAACATAAGGGGAGGGGTGTCCCCGCCGCAGCCGTTTGGGTGGGGCTCATGGATTGGATTTTGCAGCCACGAGGCCCAGATATAACACCATCTCCACACCTCCAGCGAGCGTTCACGCTCGTGGAGTTGCTCGTGGTGATCGCGATCATCGCGGTGCTCATCGGCCTGCTTCTGCCCGCAGTGCAGTCGGCCCGCGAGGCAGCCCGGCGGAGTTCCTGCATCAACAATCAGAAGCAACTCGGGCTGTCGATGCACAACTACCACTCCGCCAAGAAGAGCCTGCCTCCCGGCAACAAGTCGTTCGTCAACGCCGCCGGCAACCCTGTCAAGTCGCCCACGGTCGCTTTCCTTCTTCCATTCATCGAGGAGCGGGGGCGTGCCGACCTCTATGATTTCAAGAAAGCCTGGGATGTGCAGATCGCCGTGGTGGGCCAGTTGATCCCGGCGTATCAGTGCGCTAGCGACGTCTCGCGAGTGATGGACACCGCCCAGGGCGTAGGCGGTGACCGCAAGGGAAACTACGGCGTCAACTGGGGAGAAAACACGTTCGGGCAGCCGTTCACGGCAGCGCAGGTGAAGGCTCCCTTTGCGGCGAACTACGGCGCCAAGTTTTCCGAGATCACCGACGGCACGAGCAAGACGCTGATGCTGATGGAGATGATCCAGGCGCCCTCGGAGTCGGGGCAGACCGTCGATCGGCGGGCACGAATCTGGAACCCGAACGGCGGTTCCTACCAGGTGATGACAAAGTTCGCTCCCAACGCTTCGTCAGGCGACGTGTCGTTCTGCGCGGATCGGCCCGAGCTTGGTCTGCCCTGTACGGCCACCACCGCCGATGCCTCATGCAGCCTCGTGTCCCGCGGCAAGCATGCCGGTGGGGTCACGACCACCTTCTGCGACGGCTCGGTGCGATTCGTGGAAGACACCGTCGATCTCGCCGTCTGGAAGGCTGCCAGCAGCATCAATCAGGGCGAGGCGTTATCGATGCCGTGATCATGCGACGCGTCCTTACCGGCATCCTGATGCTCCTCCCGGGCGTGCTGCATGCGGCCGCTCCGGTCCCTGCCGAGGTCGTTCCTGCGAGGATTCCGGGCACGAAGCCGCGGAATGTGGTGTTCATCCTGTCCGACGACCACCGCCACGACGCGATGGGGTTTCTCGGCCATCCGTTCGCCAGGACGCCGGCGATGGACGCGATGGCGGCGAATGGAGCGCACGTGAAGAATGCGCTCGTCACGACGTCGCTCTGCTCCCCGAGCCGTGCTTCGATCCTCACGGGGCTCTACACCTTCCGGCACCGCGTGATCGACAACAACCGTCCGATCCCCCCCGGCACCGTGTACTTTCCGCAGTATCTGCAGAAGGCCGGCTACGCGACCGCGTTTATCGGCAAGTGGCACATGGGGGGCGAGAGCGACGCGCCGCAGCCGGGCTGGGATCACTGGGTCAGCTTCGCGGGGCAGGGGCACTACTTGCCGCCTTCGCCCGACTACACGCTCAACGTGGACGGCACGCGGGTGAAGCAGGCGGGCTACATCACCACCGAACTCACCGACTACGCGATCGACTGGCTGAAGCGGCAGCAGCCCGGCGAGAAGCCGTTTTTTCTCTACCTGTCTCACAAGGCGGTGCACGCCAACTTCACGCCGGAAGAGGCCTACGAGGGCACGTGCCAGGACCTGCCCTTCACGCGACCGGAGACGGCGAGCCCCGCCGCCGCGGGACAGCTCACGCCGCGGTGGCTGCGTGATCAGCGGAACTCATGGCACGGCGTCGACTTTCCCTACCACAGCGACCTCGACATCGAACGCTACTATAAGCGCTACTGCGAGACGCTCCGTTCGGTCGACGACAGCATCGGCCGCGTGCTCCGTCAACTCAAGCAGATGGGAATCCATGACCAAACCCTCGTGATCTACATGGGCGACAACGGGTTCATGTTCGGCGAGCACGGGCTGATCGACAAGCGGGTGGCCTACGAGACCTCGATGCGGGTGCCGATGCTCGTGCAGTGCCCCGACCTGATCGAGGGAGGCACCGTGCTCGACGAGATGGTCGCCAACATCGACGTCGCCCCGACCGTGATGGAGGCCATGGGGCTGAAGACGCCGCCGCACATGGACGGCCGGAGTTTCCTGCCCCTCGCCCGGGGCGACCGCATTCCGTGGCGGGAGCAGTTTCTCTATGTCTATTACTGGGAAAAGAACTTTCCGCAGACGCCCACGACGTTTACGATTCGCACGCCGACCCACAAGTACATCACCTACTACGGCCTCTGGGATGCCGACGAGCTCTACGACCTGGAAGCCGACCCCGACGAGTCGACCAACCTGCGCTACGATCCGGCGCACGCCAAGACGGTCCGCAGGCTCGAGAACGATCTCTATCGGCTGATGGGCGACCTCGGTGGCATGGAGATTCCGCTCAATCAGCCCCGGGGCGGCGTCAACGACAAGCGGCTCCGTTCGCGCGGCGGGGACCGGGCCGCCGACTTCCCGGAGCCGTTCGTAGTCGATGAGCCGCTCAACACCGACGCGAACTGACGGTGGCCGAAGCCGGGCATCCACCAATCCGGCACCGTGTCCGGACGCCCAAAACCCTCCGCGTGAGGGAGCCGGCAGTCTCCCGTTGGCGTCTTCCAAGGCCAAGAGTGGCAGTTCTGGCACTTTTTCCGGTTGGGAGGGAATAAGTGGAGGCGGGGAATGCTGGACTCGCCGGGAACGGTTGTCGGATGGCTCAACTCAGCACGTAATCCAGCACTCAGAGGGGCGGGATCATGATGAACCAGCGCGGATTCGGGCGTTTCCTACCAAAGTCGCAGGTTGCCGTGGTTGCGGTGGCAGGGGCTCTGTTGCCCGCCCTGACGGCCGGGCCGGCCTTGGCTCAGACCAAAGGAAGTTGGAACGTCGATGCCGACGGCCTCTGGAGTGGCACTTCCAACTGGCTGAACGGCACGGTCGCTGGGGGAGTGACCGGTACCGCCACGTTTGCCAACAACATCACGGCGAGCCGCACGGTCACGCTCGACACCGCTCGATCCCTTGGAAGCTTCATCTTCGGCGACGCCGACACGTCATCGGCGGCGAGTTGGACCGTGAGCGGTACCGCCCCAATGACGATGAACAATGGCACGAATAGTGCGACGATCACCGTCAACGCTCTCGGCACGGGAGCCACGGTGACGATTTCGTCGACGCTCGCCGACAGCGGCACGACGCCGTCCATCATCAAAAACGGTGTTGGGACGTTGGTGCTGGCTGGCACCAATAATTTTACGACCAAGCTCGCTATTACCTCGGGAACCCTGCAGGCCAGTACGGACCGAAATCTGGGTGGCGTAGGTACGTTCGCGACCGACCGGATCACGATCTCAAACGGTGCAACGCTGCGGTCGAGTACGAGCTTCACCTTGAATGCGGCCCGCGGCATCACGATCGGCTCGGGCGGCGGCACGATCAGCCCCAACGGCGGTACCCTGACGATTGCCGCGAGGCTCACCGGCGCGGGGAATACAGCGACCGTGAGTGGTGCGAGCGGCATAGTGCTCCAAAACGCCTCGGGCACCGCGACGGACGTCACCTGGGATTTCTCGATGAGCAACAGCACCAGAGCCTTCTTTGAGGGCACGAATGCCCTCGGCACCGGTAGCGTGCGAGTGCGGAGCGGCGTCCGGCTCACGAGCCAGAGCATGACGACCGGAACGGTGACCAACGCCATAACGCTGGACAGCGGAGCAGGGTTGACTGCCCGATCGAGCGGCGGAGCCCAGACGTACACCGGTGTGATTTTCCCCTCGACGGGCACGCTCATCTTCAACAAGGATGACCAAACCACGTCGAATCTCATCATCACGTCCAGCGGAACGCTCGCCGGCAGCCTCACCATCGACACGTCTCCGGGTGGTTCGAATGCTGTCAACAGCGTCTTTCTCGACGGGGTGTTCTCGGGCGCGGGTGGGCTCGTGAAGGGCGGCACGGGCGCGACCGGCAGCCTCGTCCTCCGCGGCGCCAACACCTACACCGGCAACACGACGATCACCACCGGCACGCTGCGGCTTGGCACGGGTGGGTCGATTGCCAGCAGCGGCACGATCAGCGTGGCCAGCGGAGCGATTTTCGACACCAACACGGGCTTCTCGCTGGCGGCGGCCCAGTGGCTGATGGGCAGCGGATCGGTACTCGGCAACGTGTCCTCGTTGGGCACGATCGCCCCGGGCGTATCCGGCTCGGCTGGCACGCTGTCGTTCGTGAACGATCTGGCGCTCGGTTCCGGATCGTTGCTGAGCTACGGGCTCAGCGGCACGGACACGACCGCGGGCGGCGGAGTGAACGACCTCTCCGCGGTGGCCGGCAGTCTCTCGCTCGACGGAACGCTCAACGTGAGTGAGATCGGCGCAGGGAGCTTCCTGTCGGCGACCCAGGGGAACACCTGGCGGCTGTTCACGTACTCGGGCACGCTCACCGACAACAGCCTTTCCCTGGGAACCACGCCCACGCTCTCCCCCGGCCTGACGCTGGCCATTGATACGTCCACGCCGAACCAGGTGAATCTGATCGTGGTGCCGGAGCCGACTGGGATCCTTTCGGCTGCGGTTGGAGTCGGTGTGGCGGCGCTACTCCGTCGACGATCGAGGGCGGAAAAAAATCGCCGTCTCTGAGGCGGCCTGCTGAACTGGAAGCGTTGGAGCGGCGTACGAAGGCGGCAGCCCCGCGGGCAGCGAGTGTCGCCATGAGCGAGCCCACACGCATGATCGATGCCGAGCCACGGCGAGTTCGTCGCCAACGTTCAGGCCGGCCGCCTCTGCGGCTCGAGTCGCTCGAGTCGCGGCTCGCGTTGTGTGGGGGGCATTTCCCGGGCGATCCGGTCGAGCCGGCCTTGACGCCGGCGATGAGCGGTCAGACGTGGGACGTCGGCAACTCCTTCGACGTTCTGCTCGCCGCGTCGACGGGCAGGCTGTCCACGCTCGACGGCACGACGTCGGCGATCTCGGCGGCAGCCAATGGGCTGCCTGATCTCCACAGCCTGCCCGGCGCGCCGACGGCGATCTATCTCGACTTCGACGGCCATGGGAGCACGCTCGGCGCCTACGACGCCGACGGCGACCCCGCCACGTTCAGCGCCGCCGAGGCCGCGACCATCATCGAGGCACATCGGCAGACGTCGGCCTACTTCGCGATGTTCGACGTGGACGTGACCACCGTGAAGCCGACCGTGCCGCATGCCTGGATCGTGATCAGCAACGACGTCACCGGCGGCAGCAGCTACGTGAGCGTGTTCCCCAACTCCTCGCCCCAGTCGTGGGTCAGCAGCGCCACCGCGGAATCGCGGGCGTCGGGCATCGCCCATGAGCTCGGCCACAACTTCGGCCTGCAGCACCAGTCGGAGTACGACCTGCTCGGCAACAAGACCAGCGAATACTCCAACGGCTACGACTCGCTGCACGGCTCGATCATGGGCGTGGATTACCGCCAGGACGTCCACAAGTGGTTCATCGGACACCCGGGCAGTTCGGCCAGCGCACTTCAGGACGACGTGGCCGTGATCGCCGGCGTGATCAAGAAGTATCAGCCGGCCGGCGGTGACGGCTTTCGGGCCGACGACTTCGGTGGCACGATCGCCACCGCCTCGGCGCTGGCTGCCACCAACGGGATGCGGTCGGCCGCGGGAATCATCGAACGGATGGCCGATGTCGACACGTTCTCATTCACCACGGGCGGCGGCGGGGCGGTGGTCACCGTCGTGCCCACCAAGCCGTCGGGGCTCGATGCGAAGGTGGAAGTCTTCGACGCCGCGGGCACGCTCGTGGCGGCGAGCGACGGCGACACCAACGAGCAGCAGGTCGTGCTCCCGGTCGGCAGCGGCACGTGGTACGTGTCGGTGTCGAGCCATGGCAACTACGGCGACCTCGGGATGTACGACCTCTCCGTGAACGACCTGCCCGCAGGCTGGGCGTCGGCCGACATCGGCAACGTCGGCGTGCTCGGCGATGCCGACCATGCCGCGGGTGGCTTCACCGTGGCCGGAGCCGGAGCCGCCGTCGGCGGCACGTCCGACGCGTTTCGCTTCGCGTGGCAGAAGCTCACGGGCGACGGCTCGATCGTGGCCCGGGTGACGGGCAATCAGAACACGAGCGGCTGGGCGAAGGCGGGTGTGGAGATTCGGGAGTCGCTCGCCGCCAACTCGAAGCACGTGGCGCTGGTGACCACCGCCACGCAGGTTGTCCAACTCATCTCCCGGGCCACGACCGGCGGCTCGTCGGCGACCGTGAGCGGCGCCGCGGCGGCATTCGCGCCGACGTGGGTGCGGCTCGTCCGCGTGGGGAACGTGATCACCGCATCGCGGTCGGCCGACGGGGCGTCGTGGACCATCGTCGGCACGGTGACCGTGGCGATGGGGGCGACGGTGTCGATCGGGCTGCTGAGCTCTGCAAACACCACCGCCCTGGTCAATCAGGCGACCTTCACGAACGTGTCGCTGACGGGCACGATCAACGCGGCTGAGACGGTCAACGCGCTTCCGGCCCCCGCGGGCGTGGCCGTCCGGCAGGGGGGCGGAGCGTCGTTCGTGGTCTCGTGGCAGCCGGTCGCCGGTGCCACCGGCTACGTGATCGAGCGGGCGGACAACGGCGTGGACTTCACCAGCGTATTCACGGCGGCATCCTCCGCGACGTCGTGGACGAACACCGGCCTCGCGGGCGCGATGCGGTATTTCTATCGCGTCCGTACGAGCGATGCTTCGGGCCGCTCGGCACCTTCGGCGATCGTGAGCGGCATCAACCGCCCGAGCCCCGTGACCGAGGCGGCGGTCACGTCGCTCTCCAACTCCCAGCTGGTGCTCAACTGGATCGAGACCAGCGGCGAGACGGGCTACCGCATCGAGCGGTCGACCGACAACACCACCTTCACGCAACTCGCCACCGTCGGCGTGAACGTGCCCAGCTACACGGCGACCGGACTCACCGCGGGCACGCAGTATTGGTTTCGCATCTCGCCGATGAGCGGCTCGGGCGACGGGAATCCGGTGGTGATCACGGGGAGCACGTCCGGATTCCAGGCCGTGAGCGATCTCGCCTTCGCATCGAAGGCGTCGACGGCCATCGGGCTCGAGTGGACAGCGATTCCCGGGGCGACGGGCTACCGCATCGAGCGATCGACGAACGGCACCACCTTCACCACGCTCTCCACGGCCGCCGCCGGGACCACCACGTATGTCGACACGTCGGTCGCGGTGCTCGGCAAGTATTACTACCGCGTGGTGTCGCTCAGCGGGAGCACCGAGGCGAATCCCTCCCAGACGATCTTCACCGCCGCCCCGGCCGCAGTGGCCCTGCCGAAACCATGGACGGCCGCAGACGTCGGGGACGTGGCGGGCGAGGGCGCGACCGGCCTGCAGTCGGGGAAGTTCATCCTGATCGGAAGCGGCACCGCCATCGGGGGCGCCGCTGATTCGTTCCGGTTCACGCAGCAGGCACTCGTGGGAGACGGCTCCATCGTCGCGCGGGTGGCCGCCGTCGAGAACACCGGCGGCTGGGCCAAGGCCGCGGTCATGATCCGCGAGTCGGCCGACGTCAACGCCCGGCAGGCGGTGATGGTGGTGTCGGCCACGAACGGCATCGCGTGGCAGTACCGGCAGAATGTCGGCGGGTCCGGGGTGGTCGTGGCGGGGCCCACGACGCAGGCCGCTCCCGCGTGGATCAGGGTCGCGAGGGCGGGCAACAGGTTCACGGGGGCGTGGTCGGCCGACGGCATCACCTGGAGTGAGGTGGGCAGCATCACGATCCCGATGGGTGCCAGTGCACTGGTCGGGCTGGCAAGCACCAGTGACGCCGCCGCGCGACTGAACCGAGTGGAGTTCACGGACGTGGCCGTGAGCAACCTGGC
>JBJTRH010000413.1:0-3732 GCA_046076065.1 Planctomycetaceae bacterium
CCGATCGTGGTGGAGCGGGCCGTCTGCCGCGACGTGGCCCGGGACCGTGGCCTGCCGCTCGCCGCAGATCGCGTCTCCACCGACATCCACACCGTGTCCCGCGATCCGTCGATCACGGTCGCCGCTCTTCTCGTGGGCGGCCTCGAACCGGCCCGGTCGATGATGATCGACCTCCTCGAGCACGGCAAGGACGTGGTGACGGCCAACAAGGCGCTCCTGGCCGAGCACGGGCCCGAGCTCTTCGAGGTGGCCCGGCGTCACGGCCGGTCGATCGCCTTCGAGGCCGCCGTGGCCGGGGGTATCCCGATCGTGGCGGCGATCGGCGAGTGCCTGGCCGCGAACAGGATCGAGAGCATTCGCGGCATCCTCAACGGCACCAGCAACTTCATCCTCTCGACGATGGAGGCCGAGGGGGCCGACTACGCCGACGTGCTGGCCCTGGCGCAGGCGAAGGGCTACGCCGAGGCCGATCCGTCGATGGATGTCGACGGCACCGATGCCACCCAGAAGCTCGCGATCCTCGCGCATCTCGCTTTCGGCGTCTGGGTACCGTGGGGCGAGATCCCGCGGACCGGCATCGAGATCGTGGATGCCGACTTGATGACGTCGGCGGCGGAGCTCGGGTATCGCATCCGCCTCGTGGCGATCGCCGGCCGCAGTGCGGGCCGGCTCGCCATGCGGGTGGCGCCGGCGCTCGTCCGCATCGGCACGCCACTCGCGGAAACCCGCGGCGCCTTCAATGCCGTCAGCATCGTGGGCGATGCCGTCGGGCCCATGTTCTTCCACGGCCTAGGCGCGGGCCAGATGCCCACCGCATCGGCGGTCGTCGCCGACATCATCGACACGGTGGTCGGCCGGGCCGCGATCACCTTCCAGACCACCGGTGTGCTCGACGCCGACAGCCCGGCGGCCCGGATCGCGGGCGTGGACCTGACGCAGAAGCATTTCCTGAGGGCCTGCGTGGACGACCGGCCCGGAGTGCTCTCGCGGATCACCGGCATCCTCGGCGAGCACGGCATCTCGATCGCGTCGGTCATCCAGCGAGACCGGGCCGGGGCCGACGGAGTTCCCCTGGTGATCATGACGCACGCCTGCGGCACCACGGCGGTCGCCAACGCCGTGGCCCACATCGATGCCTCCGACGTGGTGACCGGGCCGACCATCTGCCTCGGCGTGATCGACGACTGAGCCCACCAGCCCACCACGAGCCCGCCGCCATGAAGTACGTGATCGTGATCCCCGACGGCGCCGCCGACGCTCCCCAGCCGTCGCTCGGAAACCGCACGCCGTTTCAGGCCGCCCACACGCCTGCGCTCGACGCCCTCGCCGCGGCCGGCCGCGTGGGGCTCACGAACCACGTGCCGGACTCGCTGCCACCGGGATCGGAAGTGGCGTGTATGAGCCTGATGGGCTACGACCCGCTGCAGTACTTCACGGGGCGGGCACCTCTCGAGGCCGCCGCGCAGGGCATCGTGCTCGGACCGCACGACTGGGCGGTGCGGTGCAATCTGGTGACGATCGCCGGCCAGACGATGGACGACTTCACCGCAGGCCACGTGTCGACCGCGGAGGCCACCGACCTGCTTGCCGCCTGCCAGCGGGGGCTGGCCGCGGACTTTCCGGACATGGCCGCGGCCTGGACCTTCACGCCCGGGGTCAGCTACCGCAATCTGCTGCTTCATCGCGGCGGAGGCGGGGACGCGCCCTTCGACGGCAGCCTGCGGGCCACGCCGCCGCACGATCTGATGGACAAGCCGGTCGTGGACGACTTTCCGCGGGGCACGGGCAGCCGGCTCCTGAGCGAGGTCATGTCGCGGAGCGCCGACTGGCTCCGCGATCATCCCGTGAACCGGGCCCGGTCGGCTGCCGGCAAGCGGCCGGCCACGCACGTCTGGCTCTGGGGCGTGGGCCGGGCCCCGGCCTTCGAGCCATTCACCGAGAAGTACGGCACATCGGGCACGATGATCACTGCAGTGGACCTGCTCCGCGGCCTCGCCGCACTGGCCGGCTGGAAGCGGCTCGAGGTCGCCGGGGCCACCGGCTATCTCGACACCGACTACGCCGCCAAGGGCCGGGCTGCGATCGCCGAACTCGGCACCGCGGACCTGGTCTGCGTGCACGTGGAGGCTCCCGACGAGGCGAGCCACGAGGGCGACGCCGCGGCGAAGGTCAGGGCGATCGAGGAGATCGACGAGAAGATCGTCGGTCCGCTCGCGGCACATCTCGCCACGCTGGGCGACCACCGGATCCTGGTCTGCCCCGACCACCCCACGTTCATCACCACCAAGACCCACTCGCGCGGCCCCGTGCCGTTCGTGATGGCCGGGAGCGGTGTTTCCCCCTCCGGCCAGCGGACCTACGACGAGGCGGCGGCCGACGCCTCGGGCGTGCGGATCGAGCCGGGCTGGCGGCTGATGGGTGAGTTTCTGCGTCCCACGTCCTGATGGCAGTTGGAGAGAGGAGTCGAGCACGAAGATGGCTCTCGTCGTCCAGAAGTTCGGAGGCACCAGCGTCGCCGACGCATCGAAGATCAAGGCGGCGGCCGCGAAGGCGATCGCCCGGCATGCGGCCGGCGACCGGGTGGTCGTGGTGGTCAGCGCCATGGGCCACCAGACCGACATCCTCGTCGATCTGGCCAAGGAGATCAGCGACCGCCCCAGCGCCCGCGAGATGGACATGCTCCTGTCCACGGGCGAGCAGGTGAGCGTGGCCCTGTTCGCGATGGCGGTGCAGGCGGCGGGGCACAAGGCGGTTAGCCTCACCGGCGCCCAGATTGGCATCCGCACCGACAGCACGCACGGCAAGGCCCGGATCCGCTCGATCTCCACGGACCACGTCACATCGCTCCTCGACTCCGGGGCGATCGTAATCGCGGCAGGCTTCCAGGGCATCGACCAGAACGGCAACATCACCACCCTCGGCCGGGGCGGATCCGACACCACCGCCGTGGCACTTGCGGCCGTCCTCGACGCCGACCTCTGCGAGATCTTCACCGACGTCGACGGGATCTACACCACCGACCCGCGGATGCTGTCCGATGCCCGGCGGCTGGGCTCGATCTCCTACGACGAGATGCTCGAACTCGCCAGTCTCGGCGCTGGCGTGATGCACTCGCGATCGATCGAGTTCGCGAAGAAGTTCGGGGTGAAAGTCGTCGTCCGATCGAGCTTCAAGGAGATCCCCGGCACGCTGATCCTCGCCGCCGACCAGGCGGTGAAGCGGCCGGTGAGCGGCGTGGCGCTCGCCAAGGACGAGGCCCGGATCACGCTCGAAGGCGCTCCCGACCAACCCGGCTCGAGCCACTCGCTGTTTTCGATGCTCGCGGAGTCCGGCATCGCGGTCGACATGATCGTGCAGAACGTGGGGCAGGGGGGACGGGCCGACATCTCGTTCACCGTCCCTGAGGACGATCTTGCCGACGCGCTCGAGCGGACGGAGCGGATCGCGACATCGATCGGCGCCGAGGGCGTGTCCCACGACCATCGGATGGCGAAGGTGTCGGTCGTGGGCGTCGGCATGGAGGCCGAGGAAGGGGTCGCGGGACGGATGTTTTCCGCACTCTCCGCCGAGAAGATCAACGTCCACATGATCACCACCAGCGAGATCAAGATCTCCGCGCTCGTCGATCGCTGCGACGGCCCCGCGGCGGTGCGGGCGGTGCACCGGGCCTTCGACCTTCACGATGCGGGGAGCGAGCCGGTCGACGCCGCGGCGGGAGGTTCACTGGAAAAG
>JBJTRH010000414.1:0-2177 GCA_046076065.1 Planctomycetaceae bacterium
CGCCGCCGCGCCCGTCCGTGGGCCGCAGGTCAGCCAGAGCACCGCCAGCCGGACGGCGAGACCGTTGGCCACCTGCACGCGAATCCGCGACTGCGGGCAGTCGGCCACCTCAGCCGTGACCTCGACGCCGCGGTTGATCGGACCGGGCGCCAGGATGAGCAGATCCTTCTTCGCCCGCTTGAGCCGATCGCGGGTCATGGCGTAGAGGTGGGCGTATTCGCGGACCGAGGGAAACGGACGGGTGTTCTGCCGCTCGAACTGGATCCGCAGCAGGTTGAGCACGTCGCATCGCGGCACGATCGCGTCGAGGTCGTGCGACACCTCGACGCCCAGTTCCCGCCAGCGTTCCGACACGAGCGTGGGAGGGCCGCAGAGGATCACCTTGGCGCCCAGCTTGATCAGCCCCCAGAGATTCGACCGGGCCGTCCGGCTATGGGCGATGTCGCCCACGAGGCCGACCGTAACGCCAGCGAGGTCGCCGAGCCGCTCCTTGATCGTGAAGATGTCGAGGAGGCCCTGCGTGGGGTGCTCGTGCGGGCCATCGCCCGCATTGATCACGCCCACGGAGAGGTGCTGGGCGAGCAGGTGCGGCGTGCCCGGCGTCTGGTGGCGGACCACTGCCGCGTCCACCCCCATCGCCTCGAGGTTCTTGGCGGTGTCGATGAACGACTCCCCCTTCGACAGGCTGCTCGACGACGCGGAGAAGTCGATCACGTCGGCGCCCAGCCGGCGCGCCGCCAGCGCAAAGCTGGTCTTGGTGCGGGTCGAGTTCTCGAAGAACAGCGTCACCACCGTGGTGCCGGCCAGCACGGCGAGCTTCCGGCGGCAGCCGTCGGTCGCCTCCTTGAAGAGCGTGGCGGTGTCGAGGAGGGTGCGGATCTCGTCCGGCGTCAGCCGCTCGAGGTCGAGCAGATGCCGGTGCCGCCAGTGGGGGGGCACGGTCTCGTGCGCGAGTGCGGCGGTGCTGGTCATGCGGGGCGCAGCGGGGTCGGGATGGCGGCGGCAGGCCCCCCGGGGCCGCGCGGACGCCAGGGTCGGTCGGGGCGGCGGAAGTCTAGCAAAGCGGCAGAGGGTTTGCGGGCAGCGGTTGACCTTGCCCCGTCCGACCGCAGCCCCCTACCCTCCCGCCGCGTTCGAGACTGGTCCCTGGCGACGGGCCGCGCCGCCCGCGCCGCATGCCGAGCATCGATTCATGAACCGCTGCGCCTCGTCGATTCGGGCATCCTGGATGGCCGTGATGGCCGCCGTCGTCGTCGCCATGGCAAGCGGCTGCACCTCGGCGCTGAGCACCGCGTACCTGCGCGACACGTTCTGGGATCTCTCGGAACACGCCGCCGAGGAGGAGCCGTCGTCCGGGTCGAGCGCGAGCCCGGGCGATCCCACGGCCGATGCCACCGACACCGCCGCAGCCGATGCGGAGCGCCGCCAGGCTGCGATCGACGAGGCCGTGCAGCGGCTCGCGCGGCTTGGCGAACTCGACGCCGCGGCCCGCGACACGCTCATCGAGACGCTGCAGCGGACGCAGCAGGAGGATTGGCCGGTGGTCGTCGAGGCGTTTGCCAGTTCGCTGGCTGCCGCGGCCCCGCCGGCCGCCGCGCCGTCAGCGACCTCCGCCGCAGCGGATGGCGATGGCTCAGAGGCTCCGGCTCCCGTGGCGGTCGTCGCCGCCTCGCACACCGTCGCCAAGGCCGACCTCGACGACGGCGCCGCCCCGCCGGCTCCTGAAGCCGTGGGCTCCCAGGCCGAAGCGCCCGTGTCGCAGCCCGCCGTTTCCGCGGCGGTCATCCCGCCGGCCGCGCCGGAGCCCGCCGAGGAGCCGCTCCTGCCGTCTCCGGTGGCCGCCACGTTGGAGGTCCGGAATCCGTGCTTCGCCACGCGGGTGCAGGCCTGGGGGGTCGTTGACCGCTTTCCGGCCGCGCGGTTTCGGCCCGGACAGGAGCTGATCGTCTACTTCGAACTCGACAACCTGTCGTCGGGTCGTTCGGCCGCCGGCCACACGACGTGCGTCGACACCGCGCTGACGCTCGTCGCGGGTGATGGAACGACGATTCGCGACTGGAGCTTCGAGCCGATCGCCGAGACGTGCGCGGCGCAGCGTCGCGACTACTTCGTGCGCTACGTGATCCGCCTGCCGGACGCGGTGCCCGCGGGTGGCTGCCGGCTCGACATCGCCGTGG
>JBJTRH010000415.1:0-4965 GCA_046076065.1 Planctomycetaceae bacterium
GGCATCGCCACCGCGGGCCATCTTGCAGAACAGCCGCTCCAGTGCCAGCCTCGCGCGCAGGCCCCGGGAAGCCTCGCCCTTGAGCGCCCGCTCGCTGTCGAGCAGCCAGCCCGGCAGCCGCCGCGCCCGCCGCGGGCCCAGCTGGGCGAGCGACTCCTTCGCCTGCGCCAGCGCCTTCGGCCAGGCCGCCACCCCCGCCTCGCGGAGCGCCTGCTCCACGCCGGCCGGGCGGCCGGCCCCGGCGGGCAGGGCGAGCAGTCGCGCCGCGGTCGAGAGCCGGCGGAGCACCGATGCCATCTGGGCGGCGATGCCGATCGGGTTCTCGCCGGCGTCGAGCAGGTCGGCGAGCTCACGGAGGGCGCGGGCCGTGTCGCCGCCGGCGGCCGCGTCGATCATGCCCCACGCCGTTCGCTCCTGGGGCGAGCCGACGAAGTCGTCGACGGCCTCGGGGGGAATCGCGGCCTTCGCGGTCGCCGGGTCGGCGGCCGCGGCGAGCCGGGCGAGGGCCTGATCGATCTGGCCGAGGTTGCCGCCGAGCCGCTCGAGAAGCCGCTGCGCGGTGGCTGCGGCGAGCGTGATGCCATGGCGGGCCGTCGACCACGTGCGGATCCATCCCGCGAGGTCGGCCTTCGCCGGGATCGACGTGTCGATGGCGAGGCCGTGCTGCGCCACGGCCTTGGCGAGCCGCGTGTTCGCCGGAAACGTCTTCACCTCGAGGATCACGAGGCCGCGTCGGCCCCGCGGCGTGGAGGCGATCGCCTCGAGCCGGTCGCGGGCCGCGGTCACGAAGGCATCGGCGCCGCGGACGACGGCCGCCCGGGTCGCGGTCGTGAACATCGGCATGGTCGCCGCCTCGTCGAACACGTCCCGCGGGTCGAGCGGTTCGCCGCCGTCGAACTCCCGCCAGGCCCAGTCCCGGTCGGCGTCGTCGGGGCAGAGCGTCGCGCGGAGCCGATCGAGGACGTGCAGCACCAGAAACGACTCGTCGCCGTGCAGCACCACGAGCGATGCGTCGCCGAGGGCCAGGCCGTCGGAACTGACGAGCATCTCGAGCGCGGAGGTGGGGCCGGCCACGGGGGGTCTCACGAGCGCGGGGGCGGCGATGGGAGATCGCCGTGACGCTGCGAGTGTAGTGATCGCCGGCCTGCCGTGTCGGCCACCCTCACGGGGCCGTGGGCAACGGCCGCAGGCCGCCGAGCTTGCCGCCGAACCGGGGGGCGGCGATCGACACCTCGTCCGGCGACGAGGCGGTCCCGACGTTGCCCGCGAGGTCGGTCGCCTCCGCCCGGACGAACACCTTGGCCGGCACGCTGCGGTCCGGAGCCCAGCGATGGTCGCCCTGGTTCTCGAGGCCGTCGGCGATCGTCGCCCATGGGCCGTCGGGGCTCGGCGAGTAGAGCAGCCGCGTCGCCCGTGGTGAGATCAGCGGATCGCGGACGGCGTAGCGGATCACGAGCGCCCCGTCCGGCGTCGAGTCGTCGCGGCTGATCGCCACGAGATCCACCTGTGGCGGCTCCTCGTCGATGCCGAGCCAGGCATCGGGGCCGGAGCCCGACCGGGGGCCGGTGGCGTCGGCGGCGGTGTCGGAGACGAGTTCGAGCCGCACGCCATACAGTCCCGCCGCCGGGAGCGTGACGTCGATCGGGCTGCGGCCATCGCCGTCGACGGCCGCCCGCTGCCAGGTGACGCCGCCATCCTGCGTGGTCCAGAGCTCCGCCTGGAGCCGGCCCGAGGATCGCACGTCGGGGATCTCGTAGTCCCAGGCGAAGCGTCGCGACTTGGTGATCTGGAGGGGCCGGCCGCGATACTCGAGCCCGCCTCCGGTGGCGGCCGCCGCGAACCCGGCGTCGCTGATCGGCTGCCGCTGGCCTGCGGGGCGGTCGGCCGCGGTTGGGAGCGTGCTTCGGGTCGAGGCCGTCGGCCGCACGAGCACGCTGCGACCGGCGGACGACGCCGTCGGGGGCGCGGTCGAGGCCGGCTGGCCATCGGACCATGTGCCCGCCTCCTCGGCCGCCCACGGCTGCCTGGCACCCGGCCTTCCGGCGGCGGGATCGGTCGCCGGCACGGCGATCAGGGAGTCGCTCGGCGCGGTCGTCGCGGCCTGCTCCGGCAGCGGCAGGACGCCGATTTCCTTGGCGAGTGCCGCCTGGTCGACGCCCGGATCGGTCGTTTCGAGCGTGAGCTGCTTGACCGCTGGATTGCCCGACGAGTCGGTGATCGAGATCCGCACCGTCAGGGCCTGCACCTTCTCGCCCGCCCACCAGATCTCCTCGCCGACGAGGTGGGCGGGATTCTCCCGGGCGAGCACGGCCTGCGGGGCGATCGTCTTCCAGCCGTTGTCGCCGGGCCCGCGATACTCCACCTTCAGCGACTGGAGATTCAGCGAGTCGTCGGCGGCGGCGTACCGGCAGACGATCTCGCCGTCGCTACCCTTCCACACGCGGCCCGAGAGCCGCGGTCCGGCCGCATCGACGAGCACGCGGATGTCCGGCCCCTCGCCGCCCCGCGATCGGCCCTTGCGGTCGATCGCCCGCAGGCGAAACCAGTATTCGCCGTCGGTCTCGGCGCGGAAGGTGAACGACGTCGCCGATGCCGCCGCCTCGCCGGCGGCCCGCCAGCTGACGCCCAGATCGCTCGACACGTTGAGCACGACCTTCTGCGGAGCCGCATCCGCGTCCGGATCCTCGCTCTTGGGGATCCGAAACGGGATCGAGAACACGCGGTGCTTCGTCCGCACGAGTTCGGGAAGGCCGGGCAGGGCGTCCTCTGCCGGCGCCGGCCCGGCGAGACACACCAGCGCGACGAGCAACGCGACCAGCAGGCACGCGTGTCCGGGCCGGGGGCTCGACGGGCATGGGGAAGCAGACGCCATGCCTCTTCAGTCGGCATCGCCCAGGCCGAAAAGTCACACTTTTTCGTCACTGCCCCCGGAATCGTCACGGTCGGCCTTCCGCCGACTTCGACCGCGCGGGCTGCGGGGACTGGGAAGGAAGGGTGAACTTCTCTGGACCCGGTGCGGTGGAGGCTGACATAATCGACACATCGCGGTGGCGCGGCATCCGGAGCGATCCGGAGTGCGGCCGTGGATGGTGTCGTTCCCGATGATCGCGGCGGTGACCGTGCCTCCGTTCCTGACTGCTCTCGCGCTGCTGGTCGTGGTCGTCGGGGCCGGAATCGGGGTGATCGTCGCGATCCGCGGGGCATGGCTTCGCACCCAGGATGATCGCTCCGAATGGGAAAGAACGCTCGGAGGCTACAAAAATCTCCGGGATAGGGGTGTGCTGAGCGAGCAGGAATACCGAAACATAAGAACACTCGTCGAACCGCACACGCGGCTCGGCACGCCCTCACCCGACGGCCGGCACAAGCCAGCCGTCGAGCCTGACGGGCCGTTGCACGGGAGGGACTGATCTGATGCCATCAGGGAAGGATGTCGGCGGCCTCGGGCGCCGCGGCGCGGGCGGAACGACCAAGAAGAACGCCTTCTGCTCGTTCTGCCGCAAGAGTTACCGCGACGTCGGTCCCCTCGTCGAAGGCCCGGGTGACGTCTACATCTGCGGCGAGTGCATCGAGCTCTGCCAGTCGATCCTCGACCAGGAAAAGAAGCGCCGCGGCAGCTCGAAGCAGCTGTTCACGTCGATTCCCTCGCCGCGCGAGATCGTCTCGCATCTCGACCAGTACGTGATCGGGCAGCACCATGCCAAGCGGGTGCTGGCCGTCGCCGTGCACAGCCACTACAAGCGGCTGAACCTCGGCCGCGAGGCGGGCGACGTGGAGGTCGACAAGTCGAACATCCTGCTGCTCGGCCCGACGGGGTGCGGCAAGACGCTGCTGGCCCGCACGCTGGCCCGCATCCTCGACGTGCCGTTCGCCATCGGCGACGCCACCACGCTCACCGAGGCCGGTTACGTGGGTGAGGACGTCGAAAACCTGCTCCTCAAGCTGCTCAACGCCGCCGACTTCGACATCGAGGCCGCCCAGCGGGGCGTGCTCTACATCGACGAGATCGACAAGATCGGCAAGACGAGCCAGAACGTCTCGATCACCCGCGACGTGTCGGGAGAGGGCGTGCAGCAGGCGCTCCTCAAGATGCTCGAGGGCACGGTTGCCAACGTTCCGCCCCAGGGCGGCCGCAAGCACCCGGAGCAGCAGTACATCCAGATCGACACCTCGAACATCCTGTTCATCTGCGGCGGGACGTTCGTCGGGATCGAGAAGATCATCGGCAAGCGGCTCGGCAAGAAGACGATCGGCTTCGGTCAGCAGTCGGGCCATCGGCAGGACGCCGACCTCGCTGAACTGCTGCCGCACGTCGACTCCGACGACATCCTCGAGTTCGGGCTGATCCCGGAACTCGTCGGACGGTTGCCGGTGATCTCGTCGCTGCAGCCGCTCGACGAGCAGGCGCTCGTCAACGTGCTCAAGGAGCCGAAGAACGCCCTCGTCAAACAGTATCAGCGGATGTTCGGCCTGGAGAGCTGCACGCTCGAGTTCACCGACGAGGCGCTCGTGGCGATCGCCCGCAAGGCGATGAAGAAGGAGACCGGGGCCCGCGGCCTGCGGTCCATCATGGAAGACGTGATGCTCGACATCATGTTCGACCTGCCCGAGAACCAGGGCGCGACCTACATGATCAACGAGCGGAACGTCGAGGGCACGGAGCCGGTCGTGCCCGTTCGGGAGCCGCGGACCAAGAGCGCCTAAGCGGGGGCGGTGGCCCGCCGGGCATCCGCGTGGGAGCCGAGGTTCGGCTACTCGTCGGGAAACGCCTGGGCGAGCAACTCCTCGAGCCGCCGGCCGCGGGCCTCGACGCTCACCACCAGGCCGTCGCGGCCCACGAGGATCATCGTGGGGATTCCGGTGATGCCGTACCGCTCGGCGAGCGGCGGGCGGCCGTCGTCGCCCCGCCGGTCGTGGATGATCGGCCAGGGAATCTCGCGCTTCGCCGCGAAGGCGGCGACCACG